>JALEVV010000088.1 GCA_022788185.1 Spirochaetales bacterium
ACAGGCAGAAGCAGTCCAATGTGGCAGGCTACGTCCATGAGGCGGCCGCAGGCATGAAGGTAATCCAGAGTTTCAATGCGGAAGGGGAGGCAAAGAGGGAGTTTGCCTCGATCAATGACGACATAAAGCGTCACTGGATCAGGGCTGTGAGATTCGGCGATTCCATCGGCATCGTCATCGACGGGGCAATCGGCATCGGATATCTCATGATGTTCCTTTCTGCCGTTTACCTCCTTCGCATGGATAAGTCGGGAGTGGGTGAGCTGCTGGCCTTCATGACCTATCTCACGCTCTTCTGGCAGCCGGTCAGAACTCTCTCAAACATGTACAACCAGCTATCGAACAACCTTTCAGGGGCAAGCCGGGTCTTTGAGATTCTTGATGAGAAATCCACCATCACCGAAGCTGTCGATGCAGTTGATCTTCCGCCCGTAAAAGGGGAAGTAACCTTTGATCATGTTTCGTTTGCCTATCCCGATGAACCTGATAAAATGGTCCTTGAGGATGTCTGCTTCCGCTCCCGGCCCGGTGAGAAGATCGCACTGGTCGGACCTACGGGTGCGGGAAAGACGACGGTAATAAACCTCATTTCCCGCTTCTATGATCCCACGGCGGGCAGTGTGCTCATTGACGGATATGACCTTAAGGGAGTGACCTTTTCCTCCCTGAGGAAGGCCGTGGGCGTGATGACCCAGGAGAGCTTCCTCTTCAGCGGTACCATAAGGGAAAACATCCTTTATGGAAATGAAGAGGCAGGTGAGGAAGAGATGATAAGGGCGTGCACTCTGGTCGGTGCCCATGATGTCATAATGCACCTGAAGGACGGCTATGACACCGATACGGGAAAGCTGACGCTTTCTCAGGGGCAGAGACAGCTCATTGCCCTCTCGAGAACCCTGCTTGCCGATCCGGCGATTCTCATCCTGGATGAGGCGACTGCGAATGTCGACACTCAAACGGAAATCATGGTCCAGCACGGAATTGAGGTCCTGATGAGGGGAAGAACCACCTTCGTCGTTGCCCACAGACTGTCGACGATAAGGAACAGTGACCGTATCTTCGTCGTCCGGGACAAGGGCATAGCAGAGGAGGGAAGTCATGATGAGCTCGTTCGAAAGGGCGGCCTTTACGCCGCGCTTGTCAGGGCGCAGGCTTAGGAGGATAAGGTGATAAAGGGATGTATTTTCGATCTGGACGGAACTCTGCTTGATTCAATGTCGCTCTGGTGCGACATTGACCGCATCTTTCTTGAGCGGAGGGGAAAGGTTTGCACTCCTGAGTACCAGAAGGCGATAACCGCGATGGAGATCAGGGAAACGGCCCGGTACACGATCGAACTGTTTGACCTGGATGAGAGTGTGGATGACGTGATTGAGGAGTGGCACGAGCTTGCCGTCAGGGAGTATGCGGAGAACATAATGATGAAAAGCGGCGCAAAGGAGCTGCTTGCATCCCTGCGCGACCATGGAATAAGACTTGCCGTCGCAACCTCTTCCTCTGAAAGGATGTTCATTCCCTGCCTCAGACGCCATGGAATATACTCTCTCTTCAGCTCCATTGTCACCGCAGGTGATGTGGGAATCGGGAAGAGCAGTCCTGCCATCTACCTGAAGGCCGCTTCCGATATCGGGGTTTCACCTTCAGAGTGTGCCGTTTTTGAGGATCTTCCCACCGGACTTGAAAGTGCGAAGGGCGCAGGCTTCACATGCATCGGAATCCTGGATGAGTTCATCCGGGATGAGTGGGATGAGGTAAAAGCCCTCTCTGATGGAGCCATTCACGGTTTTTCTGAGCTCAGAAGTGAAAAAAACAGTTTTTTTAAAAGTGTATTCGGCTATAATCTTCAGTAGGAGGATATAAATGAAAGCAGTTTATACCATAGGCAGACAGTTCGGTTCCGGCGGCCGCAAGGTCGGTAAGGCCCTCGCGGAAAAGCTCGGCATTCCGTATTACGACAGGGAGCTTCTGGCCCTTGCTGCCAAGGACAGCGGCCTCAATGAGGCACTCTTCCACAATGCGGACGAAAAGCCGACCTCTTCACTTCTCTATTCCCTCGTGATGGGAAATTACTCGGCAGTATCCAGCACTCTCGGCTTCAATGAGATGCCGCTTAATGATCAGCTCTTCCTCATTCAGTCAAAAACCATCAAAAAGGTTGCAGAGCAGGGCAGCTGCGTCATCATCGGCAGGTGCGCTGACTACATCCTGCGTGACAATCCCGATGTGATTTCAGTCTTCATCCATGCACCCATAGAGGCACGCATCGAGAGGGCAGTGAACGTCTACGAGGTTCCCCGTGACAAGGCGATGGATGTCTGTCTGAAGCAGGACAAGACCAGGGCTAATTTCTACAACTACTATTCCGACCAGAAGTGGGGCATGTGCCGCACCTATGATCTCTCCCTCGACAGCTCACTGCTCGGCATCGACGGCTGTGTGGAGCAGATCATAAACTTCACCAGGCTCCATGAAGCTCACAAGGGGACTCAGATTTGATCGTCTTCGATACCCTTTCCGAGCTGGAAAGCTATGAGAATGCATTCCACCGTATCCGGAACATCATCGAGGTGATGGATCGTTCGCTGCCCTACAGGCAGGGAGAGGGTGAGTATGCATGTCCCGAAAACAGTGAAGTGACATACAGGGTCGAAAAGGTCATGACCGGAGACAGGGGTGTCGTCCTTCGTGTTCCGGAGAAAAAGAACGCCATGATCATCACCCTGGAAGGGGAGATGGTTGCCTCGACCATATCCTCCGACCGGGTATTCATCCTCACGGAAGGAAGGTTCCTGATGGTGGGGGAAGGGGAGTACAGAGTGGCGCTTGCCACCAATCTTCCCATCGAAATAAGATACGTGGTATTCATGTTCTGAAAAAAGAAAAAGCGTATAAAGGCAAGCTGCCGATATACGCTTTTTTCATATCACTGGAAACTGTCAGTCTATTGAAACCAGCTCGATCTCGAAGATCAGGAGGGCATTGGGCTCAACCATGTCACTGCCTGTCTCTCCGTATCCGAGAGAGGGATGGAGGTATGCAACGATCGTTTCACCCACATTCATGCATGTAACTGCCTCGGTGAAGCCGGGAACAGTTCTTGAGAGTGAAAGCTGCACGTTTGATCCCTGGTCAATGGTGTTGCCGTAGAGATCGTTCAGAGTGTAGTTCAGAGTGACCGTGCTGTCAGCGGAGGGCTTTGCGCCGTCTGCTTCGACCATAACCTTGTACTGAAGGCCGGAAGAGGTGGTGATGACACCTTCCTCAGTTGCGTTGTCCCTAAGGAACTCTTCTGCCTGAGAGAGGTTTTCGGCTGCCAGCTCTGCCACATATGCATCGTACTCAGCCTGGAGCTTTGCGGTGTAAGCATTCATTACCGAAGCCCTTTCCTCTGAGTTCAGAAGGGGGACATCGCCGAAAAGTGCATGGAGGGCACCGTCGGCAAAGGCCGATGCTTCCATCGTGAAGCCTGAATAATAGAGCTGGAATGAGATGTAGTAACCGTAGGAGTAGGAGAACATCTCTGAAATGTCATCGGTCTTTGTGAGTGCGCTGATCTCCTCAATGTCTGCAGGAACGTTTCCGATGGTATCGGCAACACCTGCACCGTATACGTTGGTAAGGTAGTCATTGAGGTATGTGTTCATCTCCTCAACCGTGATGAGGGGATCGGCGAAGGACCAGAAATCGAGAACGCCCTTAGCAAAGTATGCGCCTCTGAGGGTAAGGCCCTGGGATAAGTAGTTTGAGATGAGTTCATAGCCGTATGCATATGCAAACTGTCCTTCCAGATCCTCCCTGATATCGGCATCCCATGCCCTTGATGCGGGGTATGCGGGAGCAGCTTCGGGGAAGGAAACATCATAAGATCCAAGCGTTACGCCCAGTGTGATGTCCCTGACTTCCACTGCAGTGGTCTGTCCGGGCAGGGACATTGTCATGATTCCGTTATCCCTGATCTCGAGGATTTCGCCGCCCTTATAGTGTTCGAACGGGAATGTGGAAACCGTGTCATCGCTGAAGTGGTAGATAACTTCGATACCGTCGGTGTCAACAGTGAGCAGTGACGGCGTGGTCATATCAGTAAGAGGTGAGATGACTTTGACAATCCTTGCGTCATCTGCCAGTTCCCTGGCACCGGATGCAAAGACGGTGGAGAGGGCGATGATGAGAATCATCAGCGTCATTAATGTTCTTTTCTTCATTTTTTCTTCCTTTATTCCATAAACTAAGCTTAACCATGGCCATAGTCAAGCCATGGTTCATTTACAGGATTTTTTCTGATAGAATTAATGTAACACAATCACTTCACTTCAGTGTGAAGAAATCATGGAGTTTTGTTTATGCACGTAATCGAGGATAAGATCACGGAAAGGGACATGGAGCTGTTAAGGGATTGCGTGAAGGTTGCCCACGCCGCCATGGAGAGTGGCAACCATCCCTTCGGGGCACTTCTTGCGGATCAGGACGGAAACATCCTGCTTACCCAGGGAAATGCCTTCACAGAGGGAGGCTCGGCTTATCATGCGGAGACCCTGCTCTGTCTCAGGGCTGCAAAGCAGTATTCCCCTGACTTTCTGAAGAGCTGCACTTTATATACCAACTTCGAGCCCTGCGTGATGTGCACGGGTGCAATCTACTGGAGCGGCATCGGACGTCTTGTATACGGCGTGACCGAGGAAATGCTGCTTTCCCTCACCGGGGACAATGAGGAGAACCCCACCTTCGCCCTTTCCTCCAGATCGGTTATCGAGGCGGGACAGAAGGACATCCGTGTTGCAGGTCCAGTGGATGACCGCAATCTCATCGATGAGATAGTGAAAGATCATCTCACCTTCTGGAAATGATGGACATTCAGAAACTGCTTCCCTTCATACTGCGTCATGAGAATGTGGCAGTCATTGAACACGGTATTCTTTACATCACTGACAGGCAGAGCTATCCATTTGAGATCAGGCGTGTCGCATGCAGTGATGCATCTGAGACTGCAGATGCCATCAGGCGGATGGTGACTCAGGGGGGAGGTCCCCTCGAGGCAGCCCTCCGTGCAATGGTACTGACGGCGATGAAGAAGGGAAAGGACAGAGATGCCTTTGACCTTGCCGTCAGGGCACTGGCCGGGGCAAGACCTACAAACACCACAATGAAGAGGGAGCTTGAGGCCCTGCTTCCGGATATCCTGATGGGATTTGACCAAGAGGACTTCGTCTCATATGTGGATGAACTGGTACAGTCCCGCCTGGCCCACTACGATGAGTGCTACCTTGCCATGGCCCGAAACGGTGTCAGGCTCGTTGATGACGGGGACGGGATACTGACGACCTGTTTTCCGGAGCACTCCTTCTTCCTGACTCTGGCACTTGCCACTGAAAAGGGATTTTCCTTCAGGGTTTTTGCACCCGAGACAAGGCCGTTTCTCCAGGGAGCCAGGCTCACCGCGTCAGGCCTTGCGGAAATGGGGTATGAACACACCCTGATCACTGACAACATGGTCTCATCCTTCATGAGTCAGGGAAGGATTGACAAATACATGACGGCAAGTGACCTGGCACTCAGGGACAGAACTGTCGTGAATAAGATCGGGACGCTTGGAAATGCCATAGCGGCAAAGTATTACGGCATTCCCTACTATCCCTTCGCGATTGGCTTCGATGAGGGGAAAAAGGGCATTTCAGATATCGAGATCGAGTACAGGGATCCCGGGGAAGTGAAGATGATAAGGGGAGTGAGGACCGCCCCCGAGGGCGTGAGTGCGGAGTATCCATGCTTCGACATAATCCCGTCCTCCCTGGTTACCGGCATTGTGATGCCGGAAGGAATAGTAAGATGAAAGCAATAGTGCTCGGAACAGGAATAGACAGACTGGGTTTCTCCGGCTTTGAGAGAAAGTCTATCTCTGGCCCCTTCGGTGAGGCGGAGTGCTTTATCAGGGATAACCTTGCCCTTATCCCGAGGCACGGGAAGGAGCATAAGGTGGCACCCCACCTGATAAATTACAGGGCAAACATCGATGTGATGAGAAGCCTGGGCGTTGATGAGGCCATTGCACTTTATGCAGTGGGCTCGATAACGGACCGCCTTCTGCCGGGTGAGTGCGGAATTGTCTCCGACTTCATCGACATGTCCCACTCCAGATGCAACTCCTTCCATGACGGAACGATACTGCCCCTGAGGCATGAGGAGATGGATGCTCCCTTCTCCTCTGATCTGGTAAACAGGGTCCTTTCCCTTGATCCTTCCCTCAGGAGAGATCTGGTGTATGTCACAACCCAGGGACCCCGCCTTGAAACCAAAGCCGAGATCACGGCATATGAAAGACTCGGGGCCGATGTGGTGGGAATGACCCTGGCAACGGAAGCTTCCCTCATCAGGGAGCTTGGAATCCGGAGCTGTGCCCTCTGCTACTCCATAAACATGGCTGCAGGCAAAAGTCAGGAGGGTATGTCCTTCATCGGGGATGAGGAGACTGAGAGAATAAGCAGTCATCTGCTTCACCTTGCGATGGAGGCACTTGCTTATGTTTGCTGAGTTTTCCTCCTGGCTTGGGGACAATTCGGGGTTTTACCCCTGTCTCGATGATGTTCTATCACGGCTCGGACGGAAGGCGAGCGTGCTTTGCTGCGGTGAATACTCGCTTCATGCCGCCCTCATCCTACGGGAATATGTGGACAGTCCCGTCGACGTGCTGCTGAAGGATTCAAAGGACATCCCTGCGGAAATATTATCGGCACCGAACCTGAGGATCGTAGATAAGCCCTTGGGTCCGTATACCTTCATCTATGCGCCCCTTTACATCAATTCGATAGAGAAGAAGGAAGTGGTTCCCTTCCTTCTGGACCTTTATGATGTCATGAAGGAAAAAAGTGAGGCAGTCTTCACCTTTTTCGACTCGCTGGCGGTAACTCCGGGAAGCCTTTCACCGTTTCCTTCCTTCTATGGCGGTGATGATGAGGTGCTTCTCAAGCTATACACCGCTTCCGATGTAGTGAACACCCTCTCGATGATAGGCCTGAAGCTGAGGGCGGTTGAGAGACTTTCCATCGACTCACCTTATCCCGTCATTTATGTAGATTCCCTGAAGTTTTGACCCAGGGTATTGCTTTTGCCACCCGAAGTGATACCTTTAAGGAAAGTATAGGAGAACAAAAACATGAAAAAAAGTGTTATCGCCACATATATCGTATCGGCAGTGCTCATTGTACTGAGTTTCGTGCTTGTCGCACTTTCCGTCATGAACGCATACACGGTTGAGACATACAGGATCGGGAGAATGGTCTATACCGCATCATCCTATGTGTACACAGGTACGGCCAGGATTCTTAATGCTTTCTCAGTTATGTCATTCATCCTCGGTATTGCGGGCATTATAGTCGCAACGCTTGTCCAGATTTTCACTCCCGCTAAGACAAAGAGTGAAGAAAACACAGTTCACGAAACCACTTACGAGGAGTGCAGGGAGTGCGATGCCTCACTGCCTGAGGGCGGTAGCGAAAACTGATTTCCACTGCCTTGACAAGGCGCTTTATAATCTCATATTCTTACAAAAGCGCAAATCAAATCCTTAAGGAGAAAGAAACATGTCTAAAGCACATAGAGGAACAGGTATCAGAGAGCTTCCCAACCAGGGAAAGGCTACATGCCCTGTCTGCAAGAGAGAGAACGTCAAGTGCCTTTACGAAGTTGAAGTTGAAGGTGCAAAGGCCAACGTCTGCAAGCAGTGCAACGCTAAGCTCAAGAAATAACCTAACGTACTTTAAGAGTTTGCCGGGAGATCTGTTCTTCCGGTTTTTTTTGTTTTCGGATATATTCGTTCCATGAAATTCTTTCTCGCAGGCATCAAAGGGACGGGCATGTCCCATCTTTACTCCTTTCTGACACAGACCGGAAACATCTGTGAAGGCTGTGACGTGGAGGAGGATTTCTTCACCTCAGCACTCCTGAAGGGAGCGGTCATTCATCCGCTTGATTCCCATCTGCCGGCAGATACCGATGTGCTCATCCACTCATCCGCATACGATAACCATAATCTCACGTGCATGAGGGAGGCACAGGAGAGGAAAATCCCGGTTCTGTCCTATCCCGGAGCCCTTGCAGCGCTTACGGGACAGGTTCCCTCCTACGGGGTATCGGGAACCCATGGAAAAACCACCGTATGCGCCGTGGCTACACACCTCCTTGCCTCTGCAGGCTTCATGGGCTCATCGATCTACGGCTCGTTTCCGGTTGGAAGCGACAGGACATATGCAAAGGGACTTAAGGCACTGGTCATTGAGGCATGCGAGTACCGGGATCATTTCCTTCTCTATGACCTTTGCGGCCTTGTTATCACTAACATCGCCTTCGACCATCCCGACTGGTTTCCTGATATCGAAGCCGTGAGGAAGAGCTTTGAGAAGCGGGTGCTTTCCCTCCGTCAGGGCGGCTTTGTCATCTTCCACTCATCCCTTGAAAGGAGTGCGGCAGCCTGGCGCCGGATGCGTCCCGATCTCACCTATATTATGTATGGAAAGGGAAGGTACTCAGTTCAGGAAGGATTTACGGGCCTTACCCTTGACGGTGTCGGCTTTGATGCACCTGACAGGAATGGTGAAATCCTCTCAGATTACGCAGCAGCCCTGCTGCTTGCCTCCTGCGTCATGGTGAAAAGCGAGGGCGGAATTATTGATGAAAGCACCATCCATGAGAAACTTCTTCTCCTTTCCCCGTCTGCCTCATCCTTTCCCGGAAGCGTATCAAGGTGCGAGCGTGTGGCGGAGGAGGGCGGCATAACGTTCCTCTGTGATTACGCCCACCACCCCGATGAGATAAGGGTGGCCATCGACAACGTCAGGAAAAGGTATGAAAACAGGAGGGTTGTACTTCTGTTCATGCCCCATACCGCATCCAGGACCAGTGCGCTGATGAAGGAGTTCACTTCCGCACTTTCCCTTGCCGATGCCGTTTTCGTCCAGAAGGTATATGCCAGCGCCAGGGATGATGAGTCCTCCCGGGATCTTTCCCATGAGCTCGTCCTTGGACTTGAAAGGGAGATGTTCCGCTCCCTCTATCCCCGCATCATGCATGTAGGTGAAGTCAGGAGTGATGATGAAGCCGTCTCCGGCCTTTCCTCCTTCTTGCTCAGCGGGGACATATGTATTACCATGGGAGCCGGTGACAACAGAAAGCTCATCGGTGCTGTCGTTTCGGCACTCCGTGGGCATAAGGGTGAAAGATGAAGAGCATGACAGGTTACGGCTACGGAGCCGTTTCAGGAGAGGACCTCTTTCTCGAGGCTGAGATCAAAAGCTACAACAACAGGTATCTTGAGATCTATCACAACATCAACTCGACACTCAGTGCGTTTGAAGCTGAGATCGATGATGCGATCAGGAAGGTGGCCTCAAGGGGTAAGGTTGAGATTTCGGTGCGGATGAAGCAGCTGGTCAATCAGGGCCAGATAGTCGTGGATACGGCACTCCTGGAAAAGTACACAGAGGCATTCAGGACGATCTCGGAACATGTGGGGCGGGAAGTGACACTCTCAGGAAGTGACTGTCTTGCAGCCGAGGGCCTCATCACATATGTTTCTGAGAAGAATCCGGAAGCCTACCGGGCTCCGCTCTTCGAAGCCCTCGGCAAGGCGCTCAGCCAGTTTTCGGAGGCCAAGAAGAGGGAAGGGGCGGCAACCCGTGAGGATCTTCTGAGACTCGGCAGGGACTTTGAGGCATCAAACAACAGGATAGGGGAGCTTACTGCAGGATTCGAAGGCTACTTTGAGGAGCTTCTGATGTCCAAGTACAGACAGCTTCAGATCCAGGACAGGCTCGATGAGAATCAGTTCAGGCAGGAGATCGGTTCACTGCTGGTCAAGTACTCGGTCAATGAGGAACAGAACAGGCTGAAGACCCACCTGGCTGAGTATTTCCGCCTGCTTGACAGTGATGATAGTGTGGGCAAGAGGCTTGATTTCCTCTGCCAGGAAATGAACAGGGAAACCAATACCACTGCCAGCAAGAGCCAGATTGCCGAGATCAATCTGCTCACTGTCAGGATGAAGGATGACCTTGAGAACATCAGGGAACAGATAAGGAACATAGAATGAGAATAGCGATCAGTTCGAAGAGCGGGTGCGGCAATACGACTGTCACGACCCTGCTTGCGGAAAAACTCGGATATAAGATGGTCAATTTCACCTTCCGTCAGCTGGCAGCTGAACGCGGTGTCGACTTCTGGACGTTCTGCCGCATGGCCGAAGCCGATGATGACATCGACAGGGAGCTGGACAGGAGACAGGTGGAGATGGCGATGGCGGAGGAAAACTGCGTCCTCGGAAGCCGTCTGGCGATCTGGATGCTGGAAAAGGCCGATCTCAAGGTCTATCTTCAGGCAACATCCGAAACCAGGGCGAAAAGGGTTCTGAAGAGAGAGGGCGGAAGCCTTGAGGAAAGGATGGCCCAGACCGAGATGAGGGACCGCAATGACAGTGCCAGGTACAAAAGGATCTACGGCATTGACAACAGCGACACTTCCGTTGCCGATCTTGTCATCGACACCGATGACCGGACTCCGGAAGAAATCGTGGAGCTCATATCGGAAAAGCTCTCCACTTTACGCTGAGCCGGTTTTTCTGCTATATTTCTAAAGATAAGGAGACAGCCAAGTGAGCATTCCACTAGATAAACTGATCGATAAGGAAGGCAACATCT
Organism: Spirochaetales bacterium; assembly: GCA_022788185.1. Classification (GTDB taxonomy): domain Bacteria; phylum Spirochaetota; class Spirochaetia; order Sphaerochaetales; family Sphaerochaetaceae; genus Bullifex. The sequence goes on from JALEVV010000088.1 coordinate 10,683, forward strand.
ATGAGATGACCTGCGTTGCGATCAAAGAAGCAAACATCATCTCTGCCACATCCATCAAGGATGAGATCGAGGAGAGCGGGGAAAAGGTAGTATCACACGTTCTTACTCAGGTCCTGAACGATGAGATCAAATACAGCCTCGAAGAGAAATAAACAGGTTTTCCTTTTCGGCCCCACGGCGAGCGGAAAGACCAAGCTTGTCGAGGACTTTTTTTCAGACGGTTATCAGATAATAAATGCCGACTCCGTGCAGGTGTACAGACACCTTGACATAGGGTCGGCTAAGCCGTCTAAAGAGCTGCTAGAGAAAATCACCCACTACAACGTCGATATCCTTGACCCCTGGGAGCAGTTCACCGTCGGTGATTTCATTACCCGCTCCGATGAGGCGGTCAGGAAGATTGAAAGCGAAGGCGACATACCACTCATCACGGGCGGTACGGCTTTTTACTTTCGTCACTTCCTCTATGGCCTTTCCGAGGCACCCACTGCGGATAAAGCAGTCAGAGCTCAGGTGCAGCAGCTGCTTCAGGAGAAGGGTAATGCCGCGCTTCATGAAATGCTCATGAAGGCAGATCCCGTTTCAGGCGGAAGAATTAACGTAAATGACACATACAGGATAACGAGGGCACTGGAGGTTTACCTTCAGACCGGTAAGCCCCTCTCTTCCTTTGCCCTGCCCACGGAGCCCAGAAATGGAATGAAGCCCCTGATAATAGGACTTGACCGCGACAGGGACGAGCTTTACAGGCGCATTGACCTGAGGGTAGACATCATGTTCAGGGAGGGCCTTGTCGATGAGATAAAATCCCTCATGAAGATGGGTGCATCCTCGTCCTGGCCCGGCATGGGGGCAATCGGATACAGGGAGTTTCTTGAGGCGATGGAATCGGGTGAACACTCCCTCTCCCTGATCAGTGACAGAATAAAAACCGCCTCCCGGCGTTATGCCAAGAGGCAGATTACTTTCTTTTCATCCTTTTCCGATGTGCACTGGATCCATCCGGACGACACATCGGCACTTAAAAAACTCCTGGATGACTATCTACTGAGCGAGTAGCGGGGTCTTTATCTCCCTTACGAGCTCAACCTCGGGATCTGTGATATTCACGATGTTCCACCAGCCCCTGTCATTCCAGGCAAAGGTGAAGGTCTGTGAATATGCATAACAGTAAGTTGTTGCCTCAGTGCTGGTGAGATCCGTCGTCTCGGTGGTTTCACTGCTGTAGTTATAGGGACTGTAGAACAGGAGGTCTGCCCTTAGCGTGTTCTCTCCCACCTCTGTCACCTTAACGTCATCGGCTCCATAGACGAACATCGTGGCTTTGAAGGAAGGCATTCCCGCATCAACCCACTTGTCTGCCCTTATGACGGGAGCTGTCTGTTCATATGCCATCCTGGTCTGCCTGTTCACGAAGAGGTTGATGACCTCATTTTCCTGAGGAGCCTTGCACCCTTTGATGGCCGCCGTGAGGTCCGAGACATCGAGCTCGTTCTGGGCTTCATAGAAGGCATAAACGATTTCACTCTGGTTCATGTCTTTAGTGTAGGGCGGCTCGAGCAGCTTGCTTACATAGGAGATGACAAACGCACCGACAAGAATGACGGCAATGCATGTTCCGATGATGACTGAGCCCTTGAGACGCCAGAAGTTGTTGCGCTTTGCGCCTTCGCTGGTCTGCTTAAGGAATTTCTGATAACTTCCGCTCTTCTCAAGCTCAGATTTCACACTGGCATAGTCCTCTGGACTCTTCCTTTCTGCTTCCCAGGTAAGAGTCATCGTCTTTTCCACAAACCACTTCAGGTTTTCCTCTGCCTTCCGGTTTCCGTATATCTTACGCATCTCCTTGCTCGTTGCGTGGAGACAGAACTCTATGAAGCCCTGCGTCTTCTCGCTGAGGTCGGGAAAGAGATAGGGACGCAGTGAGGAAAGGGGAAACTCTGTGTAGTTGTACTCCCTGATTTCCCTGTCCTGATAGGGGGCACTGCCAGTAAGCGCGAAGTACAGGAACTGGGCAAACTGCCTGATGAGCGAAAATGATGGCTCCGTGCCTCCCTTGGCAAAGCAGCCGAGGGAGAGGTATCTGTCCTCATCGTTGTAGTAGAGGGAGAAGAGATCTCCGAGATCGGGAGGCAGGATCAGCCATGAGTCATCCTCATAGATATAGAACCTGTATGTGGGAAGCAGACCGAGCTGGACGGAGACGAAGGACTGGGGAAGGAGGGTGAGGGCGACAGCCAGATCCCTTACGAGCGTGAGGGCATTGTCCCTGTGTGTCGTGGCGATGGAAGAGAAGTTTTCTATCCGGCACCTGTCGAAGTAGAAGCATTTCCTTCCCTCGATGGTGCAGAATGCCTCCCAGCGCCAGGGAATGAGCTCTCCGTTCTTATAAATATATCCATCCTGCTTTTCACCCTGCATCATGTGGCGGGGGATCGCGAAATCATCGACTCCGAGTGCTATTGCGGTGTATTCCTTCCCGTCTATGACGGTATTGGTAATCATCTGCTCCTTGATCATACGAATGCTCCTGATCTGTGAATTGGATTGCATCCCTCCCAGAGAGGGATGTAGGAGTTATATAACCCTCTGAAGGCTTCGGCTGTTTTCAGCGCACACCCCGAAACCTTCTGCTTCCTCTGTTCCTCCAGCAGGGGACGGACCTCGGTGAGGTACTGCTGAAGGGTATCTGCCTGTTCCTTCATCTTCTCACCTTTCCCCTCTTCAGCAAAGTTCCCGGAAATAACGAAGGATGTCTTTCCGTCACTGAGAGCTGAAATCAGTCTTCTCAGCTTCTTCACGTCCTCGGCTCCTGTCAGGGCAGTGAAGATGGGAAGCACTGAAGAATTATCCATCTGGGCGAAGAAGGGTGCGGTAAGCTCGGCAGAGTACTCTTCCTCCAGAATTGAATCTTCTGCCTGGAGGCCTGAAATGCCCGAAAATGATACATTTCCATAGGGCGTCTGAAATACTCTGTCGGATATGGTGAAGAGGGAGGCGTCACTGTCCGGAAAAGCCCCGTTATGAAGCGGTGCGATGAAGACGTAGCGCTCTGCCTGCCGAAGATGGGAAAAACCCGCCTTCAGCCCCTCGCTTACGAATGACAGTCCTGCATGGGGAACGATTATTATGGGATATGTTTCATCCTTCCTCTCAAAACGTGTCAGAGCGGTAAGCTTTCCGGCATCTGAGGGGTAGAAAATGTCACTGAAAAAAGTTCTCAAGATTTTACCTCACCTTTGAAAGTAATGATTTGACCCTTTCGGCGTCTAGGGTGATGTCCAGGTTTTTTTCACTCGTGGGGATAACGAGGCCCTGCCTGCCGTCCTTAACCCTTCTCAGGTATTTGACGTGGGTATAGAAGAGGGACGCTTTCCCTCCTGCCTTCGCCTTGGAGTAATGGACTGCCAGATTGGCGGCATCGAGAAGCACCTCAAGAGGGACGCTCTTGTCCTTCTTAGCCTTAATGAAGACATAGCCTCCGGCATAATCCCTTGTGTGGAGCCAGAGGTCATTTCCCCTGGTGTATCTTCTCAGCAGCTCATCGTTTTCCCTGCTGTTTCGTCCGACCAGTATCTCAAAGCCATGGGACTCCAGCCTGAGGCCCGGACCGGTGTACTCCTTTGCATTTGCCTGGGGCAATGCTTTGGAAAGCTCCTTCTCAAGCAGCACCACCGACTCCTGGGAGAGGAGAGCATTGTAATGTTCCTCGGTCTCCCTGATCTTTTCCTCAAGCTTTGCGGCACTTTCCTTTGCATTGAGCCAGATCCTCTCTGCCCTCTTATACTTCTGATAATAAGCATTGATGTTAGCGCTGACACTTTGTGCGGGATCAAGGTGGACTATGACCTCATCTCCCTCAAAGGAGGTAAGCTTCACTTCAGCTGCCCCCTTAGGCACCTGATAGGAAAAGGCAGAAAGAAGATCGGCACACTGTCTGTATGTCTCATAGGAGCTTTCGTCGGCTGCCTTCCTCCGCTCCTCCCTTAACTGGGCACGGAGGTGCGAGAGTTCCTCGTCCCGCTTCTCCTCAGCCTGTTTTTTGAGCATTGAGAGTGTTGAGTCCCGCTTCTCAAGCGTGATGTTCCTGTCAATTTCCTCATTGAAAGTGGGTGCAGTGTATGGCCTTATGGGGAAACGGACCGTGTCAGGTTCCTTCTCTGCCGTGGGCGTAATGAGGCCACCCTTTTCCTCACCGCGGCCGGGACGTCTCATCATCGCTTCGAGAATCATACCATCCTGATCCGTGATGATTATGTTGGCAGAGGGGCCTGAAAAGAGCCTTACATACATCTTTTTCACCTCATCCCTGTGGGACAGGGTAAAGCACACTTCACGTTCACCTCTCACCGCTTCTGCCGTGATGATTCTTGAACCCGTGATGTTTGCCTTAAGATACTGGGTGAAGCGCTGCATTTTGGCACTCTTCTTCCTCATCCGGTCTGTCCTGCATATTCTCATGAAGGGAGTTCCCACCTCGATGTAGAGCAGCCAGGCCTTCTCCTTCCTGCTGAAAAGGGAGAGGGTGAAGGAGTGGATGTCATGCTCAGTCACGTCCTGTATGAATGTGTCCTCAAAGCTGAGTTCACTCATGAGAAGGGCTATTTCAGAAGAGTTAAGTGTCATTTCAGATCCTTCAGGACAGAGAGCAGCTCCCCTGCAAGATAGAAGGATCCCGTTATGAGTATGGGCCCCTCATCCTCAAGGGCTTTTTCCATTGCCGCCCTGTTGTCGCTTATCATTTGTATTTCATTATCGCATACCTGGTCCTTCATGAGGCGGAATATCTCATCGATATTGCTCTTTTTGAACATCCCGGGCCTTGATATGATGATATTGGAGAAGTTCTCAGTTATGACGCGGCTCATGTGAGCGATATCCTTGCCTGCCACTGCTCCGAATATGCATACTCCTCCCTGAGGCCAAAGCTTCCTGAAGGTCCTGACCGTGTCATTAAGGCTGTTTACCGTGTGGGCCACGTCAAAGACTATGGTCTTCCCCCGATGCCTCATGATTTCAAAGCGTCCGGGAAGGACTGTTTCAGAGAGTGCCTTAATTCCCCGATCTGTCAGAAAACCCATCTCTTCAGCGATCATGATCGCAAGTGCCGCATTTTCAGCCTGCTTCCGGCCGTAAACCGAGAGCTGAAGTTCAAAGTGCCTACCGCCTGTGGATGAGAATGAGAGCTTCTCACCGTCTTTTTCGGTTTCTGATGAGAAGGATCCAATCATCTCAGGAAATAAGTGAACCTGGGCATGCTGTGCTTCTGCTTCCGCCCTTATCACGTCAAGCGCTTCCCCGCACTGGGGAGAAACGAATACCTTTTGAAATGGTTTTATTATTTTGCTTTTCTCGACCGCTATATCATGAATCGTGTTTCCGAGCACATTGGTGTGCTCGAGCTCGATAGGGGTGAGCACCGATGCCGTCGACTGAAGGGTGTTGGTCGCATCAAGCCTGCCTCCGAGGCCAGTTTCAATGACAGCATACTCACACCCGGAAAGGCTGAAGAGAAGGTATGCATAGGCCGTGTACATTTCAAAGGTTGAAGGGTGTTCATACCCCAGTTCAGAGGGGTTTCTGAAGGTACTGACCTTCTCCTTCAGGGTGTTTGCCGTGGAAATGAGGAATTCATCACTGAAGAACTCTCCCGCAAGGGTGAATCTTTCCCTGTAATCTGAAAGGTGGGGGGACAGGTAGAGTCCGGTCTTATGGCCCTTAGCCCGAAGGAGCACGGCAATGAACGTTGCAGTGGAGCCCTTCCCCTTGCTTCCGGCTATGTGAACCGACTTAAAATCCTTCTCCGGATTGCCGATGTGGGCAAGAAGATTTTCCATCCGCTCCAGTCGTACGTTTCTGATGAAACCCGGTCCTGATGACCTGTCGGTGTATGAGAAGCTGTCAAGATATTCGGTAACCTGACCAAAGTGAGTGAATTCCATGGCGATGATGGTACTCCTTTTCACAGAAAAGGGAAAGTGTGACAATATTCTGACGGTTTTTGAGAATGTGTTAATTTCTTAGATTGACACATATTAAAAATGTGTTGATAATGAGATTGAATATAATGTAAAGGAGATAATATGTCTTTTAAAATCCCAAATCCGGATGCTTACGCTTTCCTTGATGAATTCAGAGGAAAGGATTTCAAAGGTGAGTGGCCCACTGTTGTCGAGATGTTCGAGATTTCATGCAAAAGATACCCGGACAACAACTGTTTCAGGGCTTTTTCCCCTAAGGAACTGACCTTTACATACAGCCAGGCAAGAAAGAAGATTCTCGAAGTCAGAAACTTCCTGCTCAGTGAGGGTGTCAGACCGGGAGATAAAATCGCAGTATCAGGCAAGAACAGTCCTGAGTGGGCCATCGCATATCTGGCAGTCCTTTATGCCGGTGCCATCGTTGTTCCCCTCGACTGCACATACAACGACCATGATATGGAGACACTGATGGCCTTCGGCGGTGTATCCAGAATTTTCACCGACGGTGAAAGAGTAGGCACTATCGACAGCTCGAAGAGAGTAGGTCTTGTCGCCAAGTATTCCCTCGAGGAGAAGAGACCTGAGGGTTACAGCTACATCCTGGATCTTAATGGACCCGAGGCAGAGGCCCCAAAGGCAACTGAGGATGACCTTGCTGCAATCCTTTTCACATCCGGTACTACCGGAACTCCCAAGGGCGTTATGCTTACCCACAAAAACCTGGTAAGTGACTGTTACATTGCACAGCTTTACATGAAGCTCTATCCTACTGACGTATTCTATGCGATCCTCCCGATTCACCATGCATACACGATGCTTGCAGTATTCATCGAGTCGATCAGCGTGGGTGCCGCATGTGTATTCGGTAAAAAGCTTGTCGTCACTCAGCTTCTTAAGGAGCTCAAGCTCGGAAAGGTCACCATGTTCCTCGGTGTTCCCCTGCTTTTCAACAAGCTCATCACAGCCCTAATGAACGGTGTGAAGAAGAAGGGCATCGTCGTGTACGGTCTCATCAGGGGTCTCATGGGCATTTCAGGGTTCCTCAAGAAAGTCTTCCACATTTCCGTCGGAAAGAAGTGGTTCGGCTTCCTGCTCAAGAAGGTCTCCCTGGAGAACATCAGAATCTGTATCTGCGGCGGCGGACCGCTTCCCGCATCAACCTTCAAGATGTATAACGAGCTCGGTGTGAATTTCGTTCAGGGTTACGGCCTTACCGAAACCAGCCCGATCACACACCTCAATCCCGTCGAGGCCTATAAGGAAATTTCCGTAGGCCGTCACCTGGAGGGCGTTGAAGTCCGCATTGAGAATAAGGACAGTGATGGAAACGGTGTAATTCACCTCCGCGGACCCATGGTCATGCAGGGATATTACAACGCTCCCGAAGCAACCCGTGAAGTCCTTTCCGATGATGGCTGGCTCAATACCGGTGACGTGGGTTATGAGGATGCCGATGGTTACCTCGTCCTGACGGGCAGGGCAAAGAACATCATCGTCACCGAGGGCGGAAAGAACGTCTTCCCTGAAGAGATCGAGGATCACTTCCAGCTTTACTTCGATGTGGAGCAGATCTGCATAACCGGGTACATCAAGAACAAAGCTGAGAAGAGTGAGGGCATTGCCGCAATCATCTATCCTTCAGCTGAGGCAAGGAAGAACCATAAGGATGATCTCCAGACCTACTTCGAATCAATCGTGTCAGAGGTTAACAAGACTCTTCAGAGTCACAAGAAGATCACCAAGACGATCATTGCAGATGAGCCTCTTGAGATGACTTCCACCAAGAAGGTCAAGAGATTCGTGGTTTCTAAGCAGTATAAGGATAAGCTCGATAACAACTGAGCCTTTCCGTTCCACAGGCAGACCCCTTCGCGGGGTCTGTTTTTTATCTTTGATATGGAGTATCATTTCCCTTATGGAATTAACTAGCAAACAGAGAGCATATTTAAGGGGCGAGGCACAGACAATCGATCCCATCGTCATGATCGGAAAGGACGGACTTACCGCAAACGTCACTGCTGCGCTGGATGAGGCGCTGACTCACCATGAACTTGTGAAGGTAAAGTTTCAGCAGTATAAGGAGGATGTGAAGGAGATTGCGTTCAGATGCGCGGAGCTTACTTCATCAGTCCTTGTTGCCACTACCGGATTCACAGCGGTATTTTACCGCATGAAGGAGAAGAGTGAGGAAAGGATTTACTCCCTTCCCAGGTAAAAAAGAGGATCCCCGAAGGGATCCTTATGATGTCGGGCATTCATCATGCCCGTTTTTTTATTTGCCCTGCTCAAGTGCAAGAGTCTTTGTCGTAATGTCACAGACTTCTGCGGGACCGTAGTACTGGATTGCTCCGGGGAAGGTGAAGCAGGTATTCTCTGCCCATTCCTTTCTGTGAGCTTCAAAGTATCTGAACGGAGCACCGTCGAGGGAGACCAGAGCCTTTCTGATGACAGGCTTGTACTCGCCGTGTCTTCTTTCCAGGTTCATCATCTTCGTGATGGGGATACCGCCTGCTTCCCAGTTTGCGGGACCTGCGGAAAGGTTAGTCACTGTGGACATGTAACCCGTGAGGCCGTTGCTGATGAGAAGGAAGGCATTATAGCCGAGTGAGTAGCAGTAGTCAGCATCGAAGTTTGAGGGGAATGCACATCTTCCTTCATAACCGAAGAAGTGGTTGATGGCACTGAACTTGGCCTTTGAACCCCTGTCCTTAAGTTCCTTGGCAACCATTGTGATGAGAAGCTTTTCAGTCTCGATCCTGGAAACCTGAACGTTGCCGTGGGGGTCGCGGTCCATGAGCAGCTGATGCTGGATGTCAACGGGCAGTGTCCTGAAAACATTTGCAGAGTTGGCCGTGAGATTTGATACGACGAATCCGAACTGGTCTTCCCAGCTTCCGAGCACTGCATAGTCATCTGCGCGTACTGCAAGCAGCTCGTTGATCTCGGCAATGAGAACCTTGACCTCAGGGATGAACTCGATGAGACCTTCGGGAACGATGGAAACACCGTAGTTCCAGCCCTTTGCTGATCTTGTTTCAACGACATCGGCAATATAGCGTACGATGTCCATCATGGACTGGTTCTTAGCCTCAACTTCCTCACCTACGAGACAGATGTTGGGCTGACACTCAAGGGCACACTCAAGGGCAATGTGGGATGCGCTTCTGCCCATTACCTTGATGAAGTGCCAGTACTTCTTTGCGGAGTTTGCATCACGCTCGATGTTTCCGATGAGCTCTG
>JALEVV010000026.1 GCA_022788185.1 Spirochaetales bacterium
GCGGTGAACATTCTCGCCGAAGCGAAGCGTATCATGAACCGAATGGAACAGGCGAAGGACGCCTGAACCATAAGGCGAGGCCGGACGGGTCTCGCGGGCCAGAGACGGTGTAAGACATCCTTCGGGATGCAGCCGTCGTTACCATGGCCAGATTCCCATGGGCTTGCCTGTGGGAGTACGTCAAAATTTTCCCCATGGTTAAGGTGCCTGTCAGAGTACAATATGAGGTGCTCCCGGCTGACGATAGTCTGCGATGATGCACTGAGGATCAAGGATTTTTGAATAGGGAAGGGAAAAGGAAGGATGAAGATTAAGGCCCCCTTCTCACTTTCGAAAAAAAAGTAAGGCATCCTTCTTCCGGGATGCCTGTTTTAAGTCAGTTCTTTTTGATGGTGTCCAGAAATTCCTTCATGATGCGGCCCATTTCCTTAACTGGTTTTGAAGCCGATCCGTCCTTCCGGTGCTTCCCTTCTGAAAGGGTAAGTTCAACGGAATCGTTTCTGGTCTGTACCGTCAGGGTAAGGCCTCTGGCATCTACCTCGGCAGATACGTAATCTTTATAGGAGAAGGGGAAGGAGCCTCCGTTCCAGCCGATTACAGCCCGCTTTTTCCCATCATCCAGGGCTGCAAGTATTCCCTTTTCCTCCTCCGTCACTATCCTCTTCACACGGGCTGCATTCCAGGACTCATCCTCAGAAAGTATGGCACTCTCGATCGGGGCAAAGAGTTCCTCGTAACGGACCCTTGTACTGCCGTCACGCTTCTTTTTCGTGGCGGCCACACAGATATTCAATACGATGATTACGATCAGGACGACTAGTACCACGCTGCCTATTGTTCCCATAGTTGTCAACCTTCCTTTGTCTCAGTGTGCATGATGTTTTCATACATCAGCTTCTTTGCTTCCTCATTTTTTTCCTGCCTTGCCATGAGCTATCCGATCAGCTCCGCATCAGGTGCGTTTTGGCAATTTCTCAGCAGAATCCAGGCCTCAGGTCTTTCTCACACATCGGTAAGGACACTGCAGGTGCATGTTCCGATAATGGAATTTCGAAACAGAAAATCAGGCCGAAGGCCTTTATCCTGTTCCCGACTATCCGTGCACACTGAAAGTCAGAGGCATGGCAGCAGAGTGTTTCGGGGAATGAATCGAATTCTGTCATTCCGAAGCATCGAAGGCAGAGCTTTCCATTGCCATCCCGAGCATGGCTGTCCGACAGGACTCTCTGATACTCATTTCACGGTACTACGATAAACTTCAATCCCTTTATTGTCAAATGGATTGAATTAATTGGACAATCAGGGCGAAAGAGTCCGAAATATCTGAAAAAGACGGTATTGCATTAAAACCTGCATATGGCCCAGACATGACGTGAATGCATGCGTCTTCATATTATGCTCATACTGAGCGGAATGTGCATTCCGGCATGGCAGACATTAAAAAAACAGGAAGTCCCGTGATGGCGGGACCGGGAGGAACCAAAGTGAATGGTATATCAGTGCCATTAAGAGATGAAGTTTTTCGGAGTGTCCCGCTTTTTACGAGTCGAAGCTGTCAAGAGCCCTGTCGGAAACATTGTTCAGAACCGGCACGTAGGCTCCGTTTTCCTCGATTTCCTTTCTTCTCCTGGTGAACTTTATGAATTCACGCCTCTCGATCTTCTCAAGAAACTGTGCCTCTGCGTAGTTCTTCTTCTGGTCATTGGAGACCCGGTTCCTGCCGATGCCGCGCTTTAAGGCATAGTGGAAGGTAATTACCATGAGATACCAGAAGGCCGCAAGCAGGATCGGAAAGAATGCCACCTGTTCGGGATAGGCGAAGAAGGTGTATCTGGGATAAAGCAGTATGAAGAAGTTGTTGAGGGTAAGCAGAATGGAAAGTGCGAAGGGGACTATCCAGTAAAAGCCCTGTCTTGAAAATATGAACCTGAGACAGGAAAGCGATGAAAGGAAGGTCAGAAGGAGCGCCGAAAGCGGGATAATGTATTCACTCATGGAATAATGATAACATAATGAGGGCAGGACGTGAATGTTTCCTTTCAAAAACCCCCTCTCATATATTATCATTTATTCATGGAAAAGCTCGTTAACAGGATCGATCAGGAACTCCTGATGAAAAGGAAGACGCCCAGGAAGGAGGACTTCAGGGGTGCCTATTACAGGGACACCACTGCCATCATCCATTCATCGCCCTTCAGGAGGCTGAAGCACAAGACTCAGGTTTTCTTCGCTCCCTCCAATGACCATATATGTACCAGAATGGAGCATGTCCTCCATGTTTCCTCGATTGCCAGCTCGATATGCAGGCCCCTTGGACTTGATACGGAGCTTGCCTGGGCCATAGGAATGGGCCATGACCTGGGGCATACTCCTTTCGGCCATGTGGGTGAGATGATCATGGAAAGAATAAGCAGGGCAAAGGGGCTGGGAGGCTTTGAGCATGAGGTCAACTCCTTAAGGGTGGTGGACCGCCTGGCCGAGCGGGGAAAGGGACTGAACCTTACCTATGCGGTGAGGGACGGCATAGTGAGCCACTGCGGCGAGCACTTCACCCAGCGCATCATGCCTTCCTTCTCAGTAAAGGACCTGGACGGAATCACGACGCGCATCGGGCTTGTTCCGACGACCTTCGAGGCAACCGTCGTCCGTTTTTCCGACTCGATAGCTTACCTGGGACGTGACTTCGAGGACGCTTCCCGCCTGGGAATCCTTTCAGAACCCATACCCGAACGGTGTGCCCGCATTCTCGGAAGGACCAACGGCGAGATCATAAACACCCTTGTCACCGACATCGTCGAAAACTCATCGATGAGTGAGGGGATAGGCTTTTCCGATGAGGTATATGCGGCTGTCGTGGAGATGAAGGATTACAACTACCGCTGCATCTACCGCTCCGACATCCTTAAGGGATACACCCGCTACTTCGAAAGGCTTTTAAACCTGATTTACACCTATCTCGAGGGACTGTTTGATTCCTCGGATGATCCCAGGGAGGCGTGCGACGCGGAAAAGAACATGCTTGCCGCGGGCTTCTATGCCCACTATGCGGAGATGAAGGATGTTTACGAGTCCCTCGGGGAGGGAAGGGAGCGCCTCATCTTCGATTACGTTGCCGGAATGAGTGACAACTTCGCCCTGGACTGCGCCAATGAGATACTCAAGCCAGAGCACCTGAATGACAAGATAGAGCTGAGCCAGAGGGGAAAGTGGTTTGACGCCTAATTCTCCCTGACCTGGGAGGCAATGTGCTCGATTTCCTGGATGAACATGTCCAGGTCATCGAACGCACGGTAGACCGATGCGAACCTTACGTAGGCAACGGGAGAGACGGTGTAGAGCTGTTTGAGTGTCTCCTCACCGATTTCGGTGCTTTTGATGAGATGGGTGTTTCGGGCCTTTTCCCTGATGCTGTCCTCGATCCTGTGGAGGATCTTCTCGATGGTGTCATGGCTTATCTTAAGCTTGTCGGTACAGGTGAGCACGCCGCGCTCGACCTTCTTGATGTCGAAGGGCTGCTGGGATCCGTCTTTCTTTATGACGATGATCGGTTTTTCCTCAATACGCTCATAGCTCGTGAATCTGTAGCCGCACTCGGTGCATTCACGCCTCCGCCTGATCGTTGTGGAATCCCTGTTCTGTCTTGATTCCAGGACCCTGTCCTGTTCATTACCGCATCTTGGACATCTCATGTTTTGATTTTATATCTCTTTATGTTCAATGGTAAAGCAAAATCCAAAAAATATAATATATTTTTGTTGAATTGGTAACAGTTCGTCGGTTAAAATAACAGTATGGTAAATTCAATTTCATCATGCGTAAAGCACATCATCAACAGAACCCCGTTCATTAATGAAATGCTGATACAGGATGTGATCAGCTACTCGAATCTTTCAAAGAGAATCCACTCCAAGGTTGAGGCAATGTATGGCCGCCCCGTGAATGAGAGTGCCATCGTGATGGCGGTGAGGAGATATTCCGACGAACTTAAGAACAAGGACCGGAAATGCCTCAAAGGCAAGATTGACTATGAAATAAGCATGAAGACCAACATTTACGATGTGAACTTCGTCAGGAACAACCAGTTCGTAAACAAGCTTGCAATGCTCTATGAGAACGTCAAGCCAGGCAAAGGTGATTTCCTGAACATCTCCGTCGGATCCCATGAGATCAGCCTGTCTGTCAGCGAGAAGTTCCGCGCGGAAGTGGATGAATTCATCAAAACCGAGGAGATACTCCACGTCAATGAGAACATGGTCGCGATCACGATCAGCTTCGCAGGTGATTTCCTGAAGACCCCGGGCATCCTCTACATGGCAACCCGGAAGCTGGCCTGGGAGAACATAAACCTAACTGAAATAGTTTCCACGATGAACGAGCTCACGTTCGTTATTGAACGGGATGACAGCATCAAGGCCCTTGATGTGCTGCAGTCCTTCTTTGATGAGGAAGTGTAGGATAATTACGGGAGCGCGGGATGCGGGAAAGACCAGGATGGTCATGTCCCTTTCCTTAAGACAGGGAATCGTCACTCTCTCCGAAAGCGCTGACAAGAACGTCAGATACCTCATGGATCTCTCTGACGGCGCCGTCCATGATTTCATGAGAAGGGGCGATAGGGGATATATCGTCTCCGACGGCGCCTTCGAGTGGGCTGCAGAGAGACTCTCCCGTATCGAAAAGGGCTCTGCCGCAGTGGATGAATGCGGCATGCTCGAGCTTAGGGACAGGGCGGGCTTTCATGACAGCATTGCAGCTCTTATGGAAAAGGAGGAAGTGAATCTCTATGTGACCGTGAGGGATTCCTTCCTTCCTCTTTTTCTTTCCGAGTTCTCTCCCGATGAATATGAAGTGATCACGACCTGACGGGCAGGATGCGTCTCATGCACCTTATCCCTTCGGGAGTGCCTGCATAGATGTCCTTTCTGAATTTCTTCTTGTGCCAGAGAAAGTCATCGGTGTATTCGAAGGCATCCCCGTCGGTATACTCAATGTCCATGCCCTGGGAAAGGAGCACCGCATGGCTTGCAGCCACATCCCAGACGAAGCACGGCTGGTTGACGCACCCCTCTATCGCATCGAAGACGACAGGGGCAAGAAGGTGGATTATCGAGGATCCGAAGGTCCTGACCTTTCCCTCATAGAGGGTGAAGTCCATCTTAACCTGTCCACCTGAGCCCATTGTAACCTGTTTCACATCATCCTTATCACCCTTTCTTTCAAAGGGAACTCCGTCCACGAGCAGTTTCTCACCGGGATCGAGCCTGACGCTCATGTCCTCGCGGGCTTTTCCGAAGCGGGGAAGGTAGATCATTGCCCCCACCGGCTTTCTGTTGCTGTCCAGGATTCCAAGTGCCACCGCGAAGGAGGGAAGACCCTGGGAGTAGACGTCGGTTCCGTCGATTGGATCGAGGATGAAGATATAGGGCGTGCTCTCCCTTATCTCGCATTCCGCCTCCTCTGAGATGAATGCGCACTCGGGAAAGAGCTCATGAACCTTATCGCTTATTCTCCGGGATATCTCGAGGTCCGTTTCGGTCAGGACCGAGCCGTCGCTCTTGTAGGAACGGTGGACGTCGGCCTGTTTTGCCTTTGCCAGGAGGCCGCAGCTGATGACCTCCTCCATTAATGAGTTAAGTGCTGTTTTATCAAGAACGTACATTGTTTTTTTCTTCTTTTTTGAGTAACCTGATCAGACTGTGGAAAAAGTTATCACCGATCTCATAAAAGATTACATCAGATCATCATCACTCTACAAGAGTTTTGTCAAAAACCCTCTCTCTACTTTTCACATGAAGGGCCTGGAGGGTTATCCCCTGACAAGACTTGCCGAGATCGTCCAGAGAAAGAGCTCAGGCAGGATCATCTTCCTCACGCCGACCGACGAAATCGCCAGGGAAGCCTATCAGGATTTTTCAGACATCACCGATATCCCCGTAATATACTTCCCCTCCAGCGGGAAGAAGCTTTACAGCCCCTCCACCGCATCGGCTGCCGAGTACGCCCAGAGCAGGGCGCTCGGGGAGATTGAAAACCTGAAGCAGGGAATAATAGTGACGGGGCTCAGGGCCTTTGCATCACCGGTCATCAGCAGATCTTCCTTATCCTCCCTCTCACTGGAGCTCAGGGCGGGTGCTCCGTTCAGACCGATGGAGCTTGCCGAAAAGCTCTCGGCGGCAGGCTATTTCCGTCAGGGCAGCTGCTACGAGGTGGGTACCTACTCGATACGAGGGGAGGTCATGGAAATCTTCCCGTTCGGGGA
Organism: Spirochaetales bacterium; assembly: GCA_022788185.1. GTDB lineage: Bacteria > Spirochaetota > Spirochaetia > Sphaerochaetales > Sphaerochaetaceae > Bullifex. Next base: position 6,260 of record JALEVV010000026.1, read on the forward strand.
GGAAAACCCGGTAAGAATCTACGCCTCCTGGGATGAAATAGAGAAGATGGCTTTCTACGATCCCATAACCCAGAAGGCACTTAAGAACCTTTCCAGATACTCCCTTTCCCTGATGAGTCAGGAGAGTGAGACGGAGAGCGAACCCTTCACGTCCTATCTCAAAACCTCAGATTACCTCTTCTATGTGGGCTCCTCAAGGATGGAGGTCTCCTACAGGTCACTCATGAACGAGGCCAAGGCCCTCTTCAAGGAAGC
>JALEVV010000039.1 GCA_022788185.1 Spirochaetales bacterium
GCTCCGCATGCGGACATGTGTGGCAGGGTACCAGGGACCTCAGGGTCCGTGAATGGACATGTCCGGAGTGCGGTGTAACGCACGACAGGGACGTGAATGCCGCGGTGAACATACTCGCCGAAGCGAAGCGTATCATGAATCGAATGGAACAGGCGAAGGACGCCTGAACCATAAGGCGAGGCCGGACGGGTCTCGCGGGCCAGAGACGGTGTAAGACATCCTTCGGGGTGCGGCCGTCGTTACCATGGCCGGATTCCCATGGGCTTGCCCGTGGGAGTACGTCAAGGCGCGGTCATATACATAGCTGCCCTTACCACCGTCGATCCCCAGCTTTATGAGGCTGCGACGATAGACGGCGCCGGTCACTGGGGCCGCCTGATCCACGTCACGCTTCCCAGCATCAGGAGTACCATCGTCACGATGCTGCTGCTTAACCTCTCTCATGTGCTCATGATCTTCGAGCAGATCCTCGTCATGTACAACGCAGCTGTTTACGATGTGGCCGATGTCCTGCAGACCTACGTTTACAGGGAAGGTGTCCTGAACGGTGACGTGGGATACTCCATCGCCGTCGGTATGTTCACGAGTATCATCAGCCTCATCCTCGTACTGTCGACCAACAAGCTCTCGGCCGTGGTCCTGGACGAGACGGTACTGTAAGGAGGAAAGCATGAGCAACAGCACAATCAGGGAAACAAAGGGAAGAAAGGTCTTCAACTGGATAAACAGGATCATTCTGGCACTTATCTGCCTTGTGATAATAATTCCCATCTGGAACGTCCTCATCACGTCGGTGGCGGTGGACAGGGACGTCATGGGCACCGACTACATTCTTGTTCCCCACTCATTCACCCTCAAAAACTACCAGAGAGTGCTTCAGAGCGGGTATATGCAGGCATTCAGGAACTCGATCTTCGTTGCCGTCGTCGGTACCGCGCTTTCGATGTTCATCTCGCTGCCGCTGGGCTTCGCGATCTCAAGAAAGGAACTGATCGGAAGGAGCTTCTGGCTTAAGATGCTTACCTTCACCCTGGTCTTTGACGTGGGTATCATGCCCTTCTACATCGTGGTCAAGTCCCTCCACCTGATCAACACGATGGCCGCGATCATAATCCCGGTGTCCGTCTCGACCTTCAATGTCATAATCATCAAGAACTACATGTCCAGCATCCCCGAGTCCCTGGTGGAGTCGGCACGCCTTGACGGATGCAATGACCTTGTCATCCTGGTCAGGATCATCATCCCCCTCTCGATTTCAATCATCGCGGCAGTAGTTCTCTTCTACTTCGTTTCCTACTGGAACAGGTATTTCGAAGTCATCATGTTCATCAACGACGGCAGGAAGTATACCCTGCAGGTCGTCCTTCGGTCGCTGATGTTCTAGTCCGATGAGTCCCTGGGCGGCGGAAACTATGTCTACAACAACACGAAGATGGCCGTCATGGTTCTCGGAATGCTTCCCGTACTGGTAATCTATCCCTTCATCCAGAAGTACTTCGTAACCGGTCTAATGGTCGGAGGCATCAAGGAATGAGGAAGGCGGGGGAGCTGAGCGAAAGGGAGTTCAGGGAGGTCAGTCTCAATTCCGACCTCCTGCCCCTCGTCTTCCGTCTTGGGGCTCCCCTGGCGTTTTATTCCCTTTTCAATGCCTTTTTCCAGCTTCTGGACACCATGATGGCCTCCCATGTATCCAGCGTGGCCCTCTCCTCGGTGTCCTATCTTTCCCAGATTCAGAACCTGATTCTCTCCCTGGGACTGGGACTCGTGGCCGGAGCCGCGGTCGTCATGTCCCGTTCATTCGGGGAAGGGGACTTTGAAGGGGTGAGAAAGAGCTTCGGCAACCTCATGGTCCTCCTGTTTTCCGTAATGCTCATTCTCCTTGTGATGGTTCCATTCGTGCCCTTTTTCCTCTCCCTGCTGGGAACTCCGGAGGTGTTCATCAGGGAGGGAGCCTCCTACTTCCAGGTTCTTATCCTCTCCACGGTCCTCAATCTCTTCAACAACGCTTACATAAGCGTGGAGAGGATAAGGGGACGCACCAGACGGATAATGGTGCTTAACTTCCTGGTCATGGCGATAAAGCTGTCCCTGACCTGGTTCTTCGTCTACATCCTGGAGAGCACTATCGTGATGATCGCCGTCTCCACCCTGATCTCGCACCTCTTTTTGTCCGTGGTTGCCCTAATCTTCTTCAGAAACGCCGGGAGCCTCTTCTCACTCCGTGTCTCCTCCATGAAACCTGAGAGAAAGACGACGGGAAACATACTCTCACTTTCCTTCCCGCTGATGTTCGAGAAGAGTGCCTTCAGCCTCGGAAAGACAATCGTGAATTCCATCATCTCCGCCTTTGATCCCATCTCCGTGGGAGCACTGGGCGTGAGCACCGGGATATCGGGGCTTGTAACGCTGATGCAGTCGGGCTTCAGCGATGCCTCCACGGCCCTCATCAGTCAGAATGACGGGGACGGCCGGTCGGACAGGGTAGTAAAGTGCTACTTCTCGGTACTGATCCTCACCCTTACGGTCTCCCTGCTGGGTACCGTCATCCTTTTCCTGTTCTCCCGTCCCCTGATCCGCATCTTCGCCATGGGAAGGGACGGTTATGATGCGGCGTTCGAGAACCTGATTCTTCAGGTTTTCAGATATGATCTTTTTTCCTGCTTCCCCCTGGCCTTCAACATCTCGGCCTTCTCCCTGATAATAGGAAAGGGCAGGACGAAAACCGCATTTTTCATCTCTTTCTGCCGGGTCTATCTTTTCAGAATCCCTCTTCTGAAATATCTTCTTGCGTATACTTCCCTGGGTAATGAAGCGGTGGGTATTGTCATGGTCGTATCCAACACGCTTACAGCGGTTTTATCCTCATCCATTGCCTTATCCATCGTGGTCAGGGAAAGGAGGAGCCATGAGTGACGGTTTCAGCATCACCTGTTCAGGTCGTTTCCGCTATGCGAAGGGAGGGGGAATCCCCCTCCATCGCCATGATGATGACTACCAGATCCAGCTGGTTTATGCGGGAAGCGCCAATGTAAGAGTCAATGACAGTCAGTACTTCGTGAAGAGCGGAGACATAATTTTCGTCAAAAAGGGCGACCTGCATGAGTTCCGGGTGGTCTCGGAGGATGTGCTCAAGACCCTGGAGGTGAAGTTCTCCCATCCGGGAGCGGAGGAGCTGGAGCTGATAGACAGGATTGCCGAGCTCTTCTCGGACCAGGATAATCAGATATATTCCCTCTTCACGCTCATCGTCCAGGAGGGATACATGAAGTATCCATGCTACACGAAGATGAGCACCACCCTCATGATCGAGTCCCTGATCCACATGGCCAGGTTCTGTATGGGCTCCGATGGGGAGAGGTATGACATCGTCACGGAAAAGGTCAAGAAGGGAAAGTCCCGCTCCGCCATGATTCAGAGCGTCACTGACTACATCTACAGGCACATAGACACCCATTTCACCCTGAAGGAAATGGCTGATGAGTGCGGGTATAATCAGGATTACATCTACAGGACGATTTCCAATGAGCTGGGCATGTCCTGTGTGCAGTATATCAACTCGATAAGGTTCGAAGAGGCAAAGAAAATGATTCAGTATACGGAACTGAGCATTTCCGAGATATGCTGGAACCTGGGCTTCGATAGCCTCCAGTATTTCTCCCGGTTCTTCTCCCAGCGGGCTAAGATGAGCCCCACGGAGTATCTGAAGACCTTCAGGAACAATGTGAGGACCGATTACTGATATACTGAAAAGTACAAGTATAAGGGTCATTAATTATAATCCCGGACAGGGGAGGGAAAATATAATGAAAAAAGGAGGCAGATATGAAAAAGAGATATGCTGAAGTAGGAATCGGCGGAAGGGCCCGCATGTATTATGAGGCCCTTGTCACCAAGTACAGTGACATTAACGAGCTTGTTGCCTTCTGCGATCAGAGCAGGACACGCATGGATTATGCAAACAGTGTCATTGAAGGTCTGGGAGGCGTGAGGGTTCCCGAGTACCTTCCCTCCGAATTCGAGAAGATGATAGATGAGGCAAAGCCCGATGTGATCATCGTAACCTCAGTGGACAGGTCCCATGACGACTACATCGTCAGGGCCATGGAGAAGGGGTGCGACGTCATAACCGAGAAGCCGATCACGACCGATGAGAGGCGGGCGCAGCGCATCATCGATGCGGCAAATCGGACCGGACGTCACATCAGGGTAGCGTTCAACTACAGATATGCTCCCTACCACACGAAGATGAGAGAGCTCATAAGGGACGGTGTCATCGGGACTCCCTTCCAGGTGCACTTCGAGTGGCTTCTCAACACCACCCACGGAGCCGATTATTACAGGCGCTGGCACAGCTCGAAGAACAACAGCGGCGGGCTGCTCGTGCACAAGGCCACCCATCACTTCGATCTGGTGAACTTCTGGCTTGCCGACGAGCCGGAGAAGGTCTATGCCGAGGGCAGTCTCCGATTCTACGGCAGGGAAAATGCCGAGAAGCGGGGCGTCGAGAAGTTCTACTACAGATGTCACGGTTCTGAGGCCGCCAAGGGCGATCCCTTTGCGATCGACATGGAAGCAAATCCCCAGCTGAAGGCGATGTATCTGGATGCGGAGAAGGACAGCGGATATATCCGTGACCGCTCCGTCTTCAGGGATGACATCAACATCGAGGATACGATGAACGCGGTAATTAAGTTTAAAAGCGGGGTTCAGATGTCCTACTCCCTCTTCTCCTACTCCCCCTGGGAGGGCTTCAATGTGGCAATCAACGGAAGCGGCGGAAGGATCGAGTACACGGCCCTTGAAAAGCCGTACATCAATGCAGGCGGAGACAAGAACGGGGAAGGTGCCACCGTGTTCCATAGAATCAGGGTATGCCCGATGTTCGGTGAGGCGTATGAGGTTCCCGTGGAGAAGCGGGAAGGTGGCCATGGCGGCGGAGATCCCGCACTGCTGGACGACATATTCCTTCCGGATCCTCCATACGATGAGTTCAAAAGGGCTGCGGATTACCGGGACGGTATTAAATCCGCCCTTGTGGGAATAGCGGCAAATAAGAGCATCGCATCGGGAAACCCTGTTTACATCGACGATTTGGTCAAGTGGTGATTTATGAAAGAAGTTCTTTTTGATGATTTCTCATCTTTTCCCGTGGGCCCATTTCCCTATGACAGGGACCATTCAGCCATGGGTGAATATCATTTCTACCCGGAAAAGGGATATAAGGGTGGCTGGTTCGATCCTATTGCCGATTTCGATTACAGGGGTCCGTCCTGGATCGTGACATCCCCGGCCCTTGACGGGGTTAAGTGCATGGAGCAGCAGAGACTCAAGCCGCCTAAGGAAAGGAAAGCAGTTCCCGTCCTCAGACGGGGCGACGTGGCCTGGAAGGACTACACCGTCACTGTCAGGATGAGGGCGTTCACCAGAAGCGAGATCTGCGGTGTACTCTTCCGGTATACAAGCAGCATGATGCACTACGGCTTCTTCCTGAAGGGTGAGAATGCCGAGATTCACCGGGTATACAAGACGGAAAGAACCGTTCTTGCCACCGTCCCCGTGAAGTGGGATCCCGATTCCATCCACACCCTCAGGGTCACCTGTAAGGGTAAGGAGTTCTCCTTCTTCCTGGATGACAGCCCTGTCACGACTCTCTCCGATTCACTCTATGACGAGGGGTGCATTGCGCTTTGTGCCTCGATGCCTGCCCAGTATTTCTCAGTCCGGGTCACCATGGAGGACGGGGAATATGAAGCGTACTCCAGTGAGAAGGCCGCTTCCGAAAGGAGGGTTGAGACCAAGAGGAAGAGCTATCCTCAGATGAGGCTTTTCAGGAAGTTCTCCCTCGGTACCTTCGGAGCCGGACGCCAGATCAGGTGGGGACACCTCACCGGAACTGATGAACTCTTCTTCATCTTTGCCCAGAATCAGAAGAGGGTGTACAAGGACCGCTATCCCTTCATCAGCTGTCTGACCGCGGTAAGTGCCGAAACAGGTAAGGTGCTGTGACAGAAGGGAGAGCCTTCCGACAGCCTGGAGGTGACTGAGCTTACCACCGACCTGCCGCTGCAGGTCTACGACATCGACGGGGACGGTATTGACGAGGTCATCGTCAGCTACGACTTCAGGCTGTTCATCCTCGATGGACGGGATGCCTCGGTGAAGAAAAGTATCCAAACCCCGATCAATACCGAGAAGGAAGAGAGCGTTACCGGACTTGAGTTCGGAAAATACGCCTTCTCCAGACTCAATGTCGATGCCATCAGGATCGTGAACGTCAGGGGAACCGAGCGTCCATGTGACATCATGATCAAGGACAGATATGCCAGACTCTGGGTCTATGATGATGACCTGAACCTCCTCTGGAAGTTCAGCAAATACAATACGGGCCACTTCCCGTTCAATCTGGATATCGACGGTGACGGTAAGGATGAGATCTTCTCATGCTACAACCTTGTGGACCATGACGGCTCCCTGATGTGGTCGCTTCCCATCGAAACCGACCATACCGATGAGATCATCTACGGCCGTTTCAGTCCCGATGAGGAGGAGTGCTTTGCCATCGTCTCCGGCTGGGAAGGCTTCATGCTTGTGGGTAAGGACGGAACAATAAAGGTACGGGACATCAACGGTCATGGACAGAGGATCAGCGCAGGAAACTACCTGCCTGATAATCCCGGACTGGAGATATGCACCACGACCTACTGGGGCAATAACGGGATCATCTACATGCATGACGGAAAGGGCCGTGAGCTCTGGTGCCGTGAAGCCCTCTCGAACGGCAACATGATTGCCCCTGTCAACTGGGACGGCTCCGGACGTGATCTCCTGCTGCTCAATGCCGACGTGAAGGAAGGCGGTCTCATGGACGGGGAGGGGGATGTGGTCGTTCCGTTCCCCGATGACGGTCATCCCACTCTGTGTGCGGAAGTGATTAAGACTGCCGATGACAACAGGGAAAAAATCCTTGTCTGGGACATGCACAGCCTCTGGATTTATTCACAGGACAGAGAGGCTGAAGAGGGTGAAAGTGTCTATGATCCCATCAAGTATGAGGAGTATAATGCCTCTAACTACAGGGGAGAGTATTCCTTTCCCCGCTGGAGGAATAAATGATCAGGTCAATTCTGTGTTTCGGTGACTCAAACACCTATGGCGTCAATCCGGAGGATAACTCCCGCTTCCCGCTCTCCATCCGCTGGACCGGAAGGCTTCAGAGCCTGCTGGGCCATGAGGGTTATCAGGTAATTGAGGAAGGGTACTGCGGAAGAACCACATGCTTTTCCGATGACTCCGATGAGATGAGAAGCGGAATAAAGGTGCTGAACATGGTCCTTAAGACCCACTGCCCAACGGACATGGTAGTCATCATGCTCGGCACGAATGACTTCAAGGCCCAGTTCTCCATGAAGGCAAAGGTTTCCGCCTTCGGGGTTAAGAAGATAGTCGAGAAGGCAAAGAAGTTCTGCCTTTCTGAGGGTGTGAAGGAACCGGTCTTCCTCATCGTCTCCCCGATTGAAATGGGTGACGGGATAGATGATAGCCGGTTCTGGGAGTACTCGACGGAGTCAAAGAGGGAGATAGAGAAGCTGCCCGCGATCTTAAAGGGAGTCGCAGACGAGGTCGGTGCCCTCTTCTTCGATGCTGCGACCGTTGCCGGGCCCGGCAGTGACCAGCTCCATATGACTGCCGAAAGCCATGAGCGCCTTGCCTCAGCCCTTTATGAAATCATAAAGGAGTACTTTGAGAGCAGGGAAGTCAGGAACTGAAACAGATTTGAATGCATCCCCTCAGGGTCAGGACTGAAAAACAACTCAGTACCTGACCCTGATTTCATCTTGATGGAAATATTTGTTGACTTATTATAACAATCGTTATATAACGTTAATTATTATAGCTTGGAGAGGTTATGCAATGCCACCCAGATCAAAGATCACAAGGGAAATGATAATAGATGCAGCCTATGAAATCGTAAGGGAATCAGGGGAGGGAAGTCTCAATGCAAGAAGCATTGCCGACAGACTGGGATGTTCCACCCAGCCCGTACTCTACGTTTTCAGGACTATGGATGAGATCAGGGAGTGCGTTTATCAGAAGGCTGATGAATACCACAGTGAATATCTGATGCAAACGGGCGAAAACACGTCCATCTGGAAAAACTACATCAGGTTCAGCGTCCGTGAAAGAAACCTCTTCCGCTTCCTTTTCCAGTCCAATGCGTTTTCCGGAAGGATTCAGGGCCTTATCGATGATGAAAGACTCCTGCCCGTTCTTGAGGCCATGTCCGCTCAGATGGGAATGGAAGTTAAGGACGTAAAGAAGTTCTTTGCCGCTATATATTACCCGGTTCATGGAATTGCGAGCCTCTTGGCCAACAACTCCATGGAATATGATGAAGAGGAATTTGAAACCATACTCAGTATGATCAGACGCGGAGTGCTGAAGGAAATGGAGGGAAGTGAAAATGCTTGAGAGGTTTTACAGAAAGTCAGAGGTTTGGTTTGCGGTGGCATTCATAATAGTCTACGTGGCTGGAAACAGCTTCATGCTCCAGTTGTCCCGGAATGCAGGGATATTGATGGTGTACACGATACCCTTCAATATTCTGCTCCTGGGAATACTGTTCCTCTTCATGAGAAGGAATAATTTATTTCAGTACTACTGCCTCAATGCACCGAAGTGCAAAAGTTCTGCAGTCCTGTACTACATTCCGATGGTTCTCATTGCCTCTGTGAACCTCTGGATGGGCTTCCGCTTTAAGATGGATGCATTCCACTCCGCAGTCTACTTCACTGCCATGATCCTGACGGGAATTGCTGAGGAGCTGCTCTTCAGAGGACTGCTCTTCAGAGCCATGGCCAAAGACAGTATGAAGAGTGCAGTGATACTGACAAGCATTCTTTTCGGTATGGGACACATCGTTAACCTCTTCAACGGAAACAGTGATAACGTTCTGGCTACAATCTGTCAGCTCTTCTATGCCGCAGCCGTTGGCTTCCTCTTTGCCGCGGTGCTCCTTACTTCAGAGAGCATCATCCCGTGCATGATCACACATTCGGTGCTGAATGCGCTCGGTACTTTCTCCAATGAAGTCGCCCTCGATGAAATCCAGATTCCCGTTGCCATTGCCCTATGCGTGATATCAGGTGTCAGTGCCTGGATCATATTCAGGAGCAATAAGCACAGTATGGCCAGATGACCGGATACACCCCACCTTCAGCTTCAAAATAAAATTCACTTAAAACCGAATCCGGAATCCTGCCACATAGTCCTTCTGATGAAAAAATAGCTTCAGGAGGGTTAAGATATGGGCGAAAAATATGCATATCTGAGGGTAAGCACACGGGAACAGAATGAAGACAGGCAGCTGGCTGCCATAGAAGGCTACGGGATTCCTGATGACCATATATTCCTTGATAAGGAATCGGGAAAGAATTTCGACAGACCTAACTACATCAGGATGAAAGGAATCCTGAAGAAGGGTGATCTCCTGTACATCAAGAGCATCGACAGGCTGGGAAGGAATTACAACGAAATCCTCGAGGAGTGGAGAATCCTCACAAAGCTGAAGGAAGCCGATATCGTCGTTATCGACATGCCGTTGCTCGATACCCGTATAGGCAGGGATCTTACCGGTACCCTGATCTCCGATCTTGTCCTTCAGATACTCTCTTATGTTGCGGAAAACGAGTACCGCAACATAAAGCAGAGACAGAAGGAAGGAATCATTGCTGCTAAACTCAACGGAGTCAAGTTCGGCAGACCTCGCATAGAGCTCCCTGAGAGCTTTTATGCTGCCGCCGATAAATGGAAGCAGGGAGAACTGACCATCGAACAGGCTGCCCGTGAAGCAGGCGTATCATCCTCAACCTTCTACCGCAGGGTGAAGGATATCAAAACGTCTACTTTACGAAATAAGATTTTTCAACAGGATATTCTGCCGAAATAACCAAAAAGTACCCATTATTTCCCTCTTTCAGACCCCGTTCCGACCCAATTCCATGGTCTGTCAAAAAGTAGACTTTTTGACAGAGACGTGGAAATGACGGCTCTGAAAAATGATCGGGTGGAAATTTTCCACTGGATGATTTTTCAAAGGATAAGACAGGAAAAGGAGTAAGTACTGTCTTTTGTAAACATGAATCCGATGGCCCCGCAATGCACCTGCGGGCCACGAATGATCTGTCATGGAAAGTGAGGGACTCTATGAGAAGGATCATAATACTGCTGGTAGCAGCACTCATATCAGTACTTTCACTCAGCGCGGCTGAGGTATCTTTTCATGTCCCATCAGACACAATACTTTCTTACTGCGACGAAAGCTTTGTTCCCGACGGCGATGGTGTAATCACCTTGAATCTGGCCGAAGAAAATACAGCAACAATTCAGACGGAAAACGGAAAGGAAATCAGTGTCACGTTCATAAACACCGAGGAGGCACTGGTGAAGTGGAGTCTTTCATCCCCCAAAGACATCAGCCTCCGCTACTCACTGAACGGATCAAAGCC
>JALEVV010000075.1 GCA_022788185.1 Spirochaetales bacterium
TTGAGGGTATTCCTGGTGCGTGTAAACTCCTTCGTGCTTTCATCGGTGGGATCCGGAAGATATACTTTCCTGAATCCGTCGCTGGCGAGGGTCATCGAAAGCAGCCTGGCATCCTTCCTGTCCGTCTTTACCTTATCGCCAGATGATTTCTTTATTGTAGTTGGAGCCATTATTACGCAGTTGTATCCATGTTTCTTCAATCCTCTGCAAAGCCCATATCCTGTAGGTCCGGCTTCGTAGCCAAGAAGGAATTCGCCTGATAATCCATAGTCCTTCACGGCTTTTTTGAGATACTTGACCATGATGTCCGTCCCGGCATCCAGCTTCGCCTCAGCAAAAAAAGTATTGTCCTGCCTGTCATACATGCATACGCTGTTTGTGTCCTTATGGACATCGATCCCGACATAAATTACACTGTCTTTCATGAGTGATCTCCTTTATTGCATGTGCTAATGCTTCATGCTTGGTGTTTGTTATTTTCCCAAGTATCTCGCAGAATTCACGAATCTGCAATTTTCCTATGGGAGGTCACTTCATATTGTCTAAACAGTTTTGTCTTGAGGGGTGGTGTCGATCAATTTAACATGTAAGGCAAGACAAAACGAGGATACGCTCAACTGTAAAGGGATGATGCTATTCTGTTCTTGCCGACGAATGAAAGTTGATGTAAGTTCAATGCTCATTTAAGACTTAGTTCCTTAATGATATCCATAGCATCATGGAATCCTCTAAGCTTTGATAAATAATTTTAACGTTTGTGAAGTTTCATGATATTACATCTATGAATTCTTGCTAGATTATAACATTAATTCATTGTTATGATATCAATTTCTTTATGATTCTTGGCAATTGACATGATAACTGCTATTTAACGTGAAGCACACCAATAAAGTTTAAAATAGAGATATGGCTGTAAAAATGAAATCCCCCAGGATTACCTGAGGGATCGAAAGACTTAGTTGTTTACTAATCAGAACTTGATCTGAGCAGAAGCTGTAACTGCACCTGCTTTCTTTGCAACAAAGTCAACACCAGCATACTCAAGCTTAAGTGTAGCACCACTTACGAGAGTTGTGTTCTCAACACCAACCTTGACCTTTGCTGCTTTGAGTGCAGAATCACCTGAGAGGTCGAACTGGCCATAGATCTTACCGACTTTCTCAAGAGTATAGTCAGCTGCAACACCAACATGGTATGTCTTGTTGCTGATCTGGTAACCACCAAAGACTGTACCGTTTACACCAGAAACAGTTGCCTTAGCTTCAACATCAAAATACTGATCCTTGACAAGATCAAGACCAACAGCTGTGATAGTTACAGGAACATCGAATCCGTTGAGGTCACATGCAACTTTAGCAGAGAGGTAATTCTCCTTAGCATCCTTACCCGCATAAGCTCTGTCTACGTATGTTACAACCTGATCCTTAAGATCTGTCTTTGTTGCATAAAATGCATCAACTGTGACAGGAGCATAAGCTACGCTACCGCGGACTGCTGCATCGAAAGTATTGCCAACCTTACCGTAAACTACATCACCAGCAACTGATGCTGTGAAAGCGTCTGTAGCATACTTAGCTTCAGCACCACCACCAATAGTAAGCTTACCAGTTGTATTAGCAGCACCTGCACCAGCTTTAACTGTTACAGCGTCAAAAGCGAATGCAGGAGTAGCGATTGTGAGCATACCGTTCTTAGCACCGCCTTCGTTGAAGTTTACATCAAGACCAGCTCCAACTTTCCAGCCTGCATATTCAACAGTTACGCCAGGAACATCCTTTCCAACTGCAACAGAAAGTACGACATCTTTTTTGTCATTGCCTTTTTTAACAGTTTCCCAACCCTTTGCGAAAGTAGGAGTAGCTGCAGCACTGAGGATAGAAAGCTTCCAGTTGCCATCTGTGATGTAAGCTTCAGAGATTTCGAGTTTATCTACTGTGATAAAAGGCTTATCTGCTGTAGCAAAATCTTTACTTCCGTTTTTAAATTCAGAAGCCTTGAATGATAATACAGCCTTGATACCGGCATAGATATCACCTTCGTTAACTTTTTCAGCTGTAGCACCTTCGATGGCTACTTTAACTTTGTTATCTCCGTTTGTGAAGCCGAGGGTCTTGTCATCAAAGTTTCCTACGAGTTTCACGTTAGCTTCGCCGGATAATGAGAATCCTGCGAATACGGAACTGACTGCCAGAACTGCTACTAAAAGAATAGCAATTGTCTTTTTCATAATTCCTCCAAATAATTCGGGAGACAATTCACAGGAATCATCTTTCCCCTTTATTCCATAATACAAGAGTCATTTTAAATTGCCCTTGCTTAACTGTCAAGATAAATTCATATTTTGTACAAACGTTACATCTTAGCTATACAATTTTTTCATAATTTGATCATAAATATGGTTTGATTTACTTTATGATTGTTTTATTTTACTTTTGCTGACGAAACTATTAGATTTTACTGTTATTTTTTTATTTACGCTTTTTCTGATAGGCGTAAAAATAAACAGGCTTTTTTTATGTTTTTTCTTTTATTCCGGCTTCTTTGTGTGATTTCTGTGATGCTATTCCTCTTTTCTTCAAAATTGCCGGGTGCAGAGAAAAGTGAAGCATTGGGAGGGCATGAAAAAATCCCCCTGTTTCCAGAGGGATTTACCTGAGAGTTTAACGACTCTTAGAGAACGCGGAATGCGTCGCGGCCAGCATACTTTGCTGTGTCACCGAGCATCTCCTCGATTCTGATGAGCTGGTTGTACTTGGCAACACGGTCAGAGCGGCTCATTGAACCGGTCTTGATCTCACCTGTCTCGAGTGCGACTACGAGGTCAGCGATTGTGACATCCTCTGTCTCACCGGATCTGTGGGAAACAACGGCTGTGTAGCCGTTTCTCTTTGCAAGGTCGATGGCTTCGAAGGTCTCTGTAAGAGTACCGATCTGGTTAACCTTGATGAGGATTGAGTTGGCAACACCCTTCTCAAGACCCATCTTAAGTCTCTCTGAGTTGGTAACGAAGAGGTCATCACCGACGAGCTGTACCCTGTCACCGATTCTGTCAGTGAGCATCTTCCAGCCTTCCCAGTCATCCTCAGCCATACCGTCTTCGATTGAGATGATAGGATACTTGTTGACCCAGGACTCCCAGAGATCAACCATCTGAGCTGATGTGAGCTTCTCGTGAGTTGTCCACTTAAGCTCGTATGTCTTTGTCTCCTCGTCATAGAGCTCTGAGGAAGCGGGATCGAGAGCGATCATGAAGTCGCCGTCGCGGCCTGCTGTGTAACCAGCCTTCTTGATGGCTTCCATTATGACTTCGAGAGCCTCTTCGTTGGACTGGAGGTCGGGAGCGAAACCACCCTCATCACCAACACCTGTGTTGTAGCCTCTTGCCTTGAGAACGCTCTTGAGGTTGTGGAATACTTCAGCAACCATTCTGACAGCTTCCTTCATTGAGGGAGCGCCGATAGGCATGACCATGAACTCCTGGAAGTCAACCTTGTTGTCTGAGTGTGCACCGCCGTTGAGGATATTTGCCATCGGAACGGGAAGTGTGCATGCCTTGTAAGCACCGAGGTACTTGTAGAGGGGCAGACCAAGGAAGTCAGCAGCAGCATGTGCAACAGCCATTGAAACAGCGAGGATTGCGTTAGCGCCGAGCTTGCCCTTGTTGGGTGTGCCGTCGAGCTCGATCATAGCGCGGTCGATGGCAACCTGATCGAGTGCATCCATGCCTTCAATTGCCGGAGCGATGATATCGTTAACATTGTCGACAGCCTTGAGAACACCCTTACCGAGGAAGCGGCTCTTGTCACCGTCTCTGAGTTCAACAGCTTCGTGTACGCCTGTGGAAGCACCGGAAGGTACTGCAGCGCGGCCGAAGGAACCGTCTTCAAGGATAACGTCAACCTCTACTGTCGGGTTGCCGCGTGAGTCAAGAATTTCTCTTGCTACGATCTGTTCAATAATGCTCATTTTCGTATTTCTCCTTATTTGGAAATCTATAAAATAATATCTGATATTTCCTTTCATAAGTCAATATGCAGAAAGGCACCCGAAGGTGCCTTCCTGTGTCAAATTAATGTGTTTCCTATTTAAGAATAAGATAGATGAGGAAGATGATCGCGATGACGATTGTCGGCACCGTGATGTCCTTTGTCTTCTTCGTGACGATCTTTCCGATGACCCATGCGAGGATACCGAACATGATACCGTTACTGATTGAGTAGGACAGTGTCATGAATGCGATCGTCAGGAATGCGGAGATTCCGTCCACGGGATCTTCCCAGTTGATCTTGGAAGCAGGTGACATCATGAAGAAACCGACCATGATGAGGGCAGGAGCCGTTGCTGCTGACGGGATGGAACCGAAAAGAGGAGCCAGGAAGAGCGAGAGGACGAACAGGACTGCAACAGTAAGGGCTGTAAGACCGGTGCGGCCGCCTTCCACGACGCCTGCTGAGCTTTCGACGAATGTCGTGACCGTTGAAGTTCCGAGACATGCACCGACGGTTGTTCCGATGGCATCTGCAAAGAGAGCTTCCTTACAGTTGGGGATCGTTCCGTCCTTTCTGACCATGTCTGCCTTGGTTGCGCAGCCGATGAGCGTTCCGACGGTATCGAACATGTCAACGAAGAGGAAGGTGAACATTACGATGAGGAAGTCAACCGTGAAGATGTTAGCAAACTCAAACTTGAAAAATGTGGGAGCAAGGGAAGGAGGAAGATAGGAACCGCCTGCATACTTGGTTACTCCGAACGGAATGCCCACGATGGTGGTTGCGATAATGCCGATAAGGAGCGAACCCTTAACCTGCATGCACTGGAGGATGATAGTGATGATGAGACCGATCATGGCAACCATTGCGGGTCCGGGAGTCGTGATCACGCCAAGGTCGACAAGGGTAGCACCGTCAACGATGATGCCTGCATTCTGCATGCCGATGAAGGCAATGAAGAAACCGATACCGACGCTGATTGCCTTCTTGAGGCTGTCGGGGATACTGTTGACGATTGCCTCGCGGATGTTGAATATCGTCAGGACAATGAAGATAAGGCCTTCAAAGAATACCGCGGTAAGGGCAAACTGCCAGGAATAACCCATTCCGAGCACTACAGTGTATGCAAGAAATGCGTTAAGGCCCATTCCGGGAGCCAGTGCGAACGGAAGGTTGGCAACGAATGCCATTACCAGGGTCGCTATGGCTGAGGAGAGCGCAGTGGCAGTGAAGACAGCACCGAAATCCATACCGGAGGCAGAAAGGATGCCGGGGTTGACAGCGAGGATGTAAGCCATTGCGAGGAAAGTGGTGACGCCGGCCATGATCTCAGTCTTGACATCGGTCTTTCTCTCTTTAAGTTTAAATAACTTTTCCATATTTACTCCTTTTTCGTAGATTGGTCTGTTACAGTTTCATGATATGCACGGTTTTTTGGTTTGCGCAACAAAAATTTTCATTTACCGAAATTTTAAGCTTAATTAACTCGTTTTTTAACACAAAACTGAAATATGGCAATATAATTAGGCTGTAAAGGAGTAACAGCCATGACAAAGGATCTTGCCAGAAAGCTGGTTGATGTGGGCATGGGCAGGCTTGAAGCCGACCTGTGCATCGCCAACGCTGAGGTCGTAGATGTCTACAACCGCACGACGTTCCTCACCGATGTTTATATAATAGACGGATTTATTGCAGCCTTCAAGGGTAAAGTCAGGGCAAGGGAAACAATTGATGCGAAGGGACGCTACCTCGTTCCTGGCCTGATCGATGCCCACTGTCACATCGAATCATCCCACCTCTCCCCTTCCGCCTTTTCCGATGCGGTTGTCCCCTACGGAACGACAACGGTCATTGCGGACCCCCATGAGATATGCAACGTGGCAGGCCTTGATGCCCTTGACTACATGCTGAAGGCAAGTGAGAACATCCCCCTTTCCGTTTTCTACATGTTCCCGTCGTGCGTTCCGGCAACCCCATTTGAGAATGCCGGCGCGGTCCTTCTGGCCGGGGACATAGAGAAACGGATTGACAATCCCAGAATCCTGGGACTTGGCGAGATGATGAACTATCCGGGAATTGTTTACGGTGATGAACAGGTATATGACAAACTGGAGAGCGCATATAAGAGGAAAAAGAACATCGACGGCCACTCTCCGGCCATCGAAGGCAATGTGCTTGATGCATACACAGCCTGCCGCATAACAACGGATCATGAGTGCGCCACTCCCGAGGAGCTCAGGGAGCGGGTCAGGAGGGGCATGTATGTGATGCTCCGCCAGGGAACCGCATGCAAGAACGTGACTACCCTCGTAAAGGGTGTGGATGAGGGTAACTCCTCAAGGGTGCTTTTCTGCACAGATGACAGACAGCCCCAGTCCATCGAGAGGGAAGGTCACATCAACTATGGCGTGAACCTGGCAATCAAAGAGGGCCTCAGCCCGCTTATGGCAATTTCAATGGCCACTCTCAATGCCGCAACCTGTTACGGACTTTCTGACAGAGGTGCCATCGCACCGGGACTCAGGGCAGACTTCTTCCTTACAGAAAAACTAGATGACCTTCAGCCCGAGGAAGTTTTTATCCTCGGCAAAGCCGTTGCCAGGGGCGGAAAGATCATCCGGAAGGCACCCCACACCGTCCCTGAGAAGGTTTCAGGAATGATGGACGTGAAGGACTTCTCGGCAGAGCGTCTGAAGCTTAAGCTCTCTTCAGACAGGGTTAACTGCATCGACATTATTCCGGGCGGCGTCGTCACCGGAAGATCCATCCGCTGCGTGAAACGTGATTCTGAAGGCTGTTTCGTGCATGATCCAGGAATGGACATTCTCAAGCTTGCGGTAATCGAACGCCACCATGGTACCGGCAACATCGGACTTGCCCTCATTTCAGGTTACGGAATGACGGACGGTGCCGTTGCCACCTCCATTGCCCATGACTCCCACAACATCATAGTAATCGGCTCTGATGACGAGGACATGGCAGTAGCCGTTAATGAGCTTATCAGGCTTGGTGGCGGTATCACCATGGTAAAAAACTCAAAAGTCCTTATGAGCCATCGCCTTGAAATTGCAGGCCTCATGACCGACGAAAGCGAGGAAGAAGTGGTAAGGACTCTGGATGAGATGCATGAAGTTGCGGAAGCGGAACTGCGGGTTTCACCTGAGATAGATCCCTTCATGACACTCTGCTTCATGGCACTTCCCGTAATACCGGAGCTCAAGCTTACCGACACGGGTCTCTTCGACGTGACTGCCTTTAAGCACATTCCTAATGAAGCTGAATGATATGAGTGAAGCCGGGTTAAATTCCCGGCTTCATATTTCACTTCAGTATCATGCGGTATATGTTGATTCCCCCTGATTTGCTTATGAGGTAGTAGACCCCGTCCTCAGGGATGGTTACGGAACCGGCCGTGGCATCCAGATCTCCTTTGAGGGCTACAATGGTCCCGACTATTGCACCGTCTTCAGAGACGACATTGAGAGTTCTGTCGGAAGAAGCTGCAGAGGAAGATGCCGTGACGGTTATGACTTCCCCCTTTGCTGCGGCGAACCTGACGGATCTCTGATCCTGGTTTCCGGTTCCGTTCAGTTTGATCCACATTGTGTAGGTTTCACCGTCAGCACTCTTTGCTTCGGGAGCTGCCTCTACCGTGACAGCCTTTGAGGCGGTGGCCATTATGGTAACATCGGTTTCCGGGAACTTATAAGAAGACCGGATGTTTCTCGCCCTCATGTCATTGGCACTGATGTCAAAGGCTGCGAAAAGACTCAGGGAGCAGATAAGTAAGATAAGAGTAAGCAGTGTTTTCTTCATATATTAACCTCCAAAGTTGTTATGGATGTCACCATATTGAACGATAGATAACGTTTTGTACAGGAAAATCTATTCAAATTCCCTGATTTTTATCCCTTTCCGCAGAAGTGTGAGAATTGCCTTTTCATCCCCCTTCGTTTTAAGAAGCCTTTCTGAATAATCAGAGTAGATTGCTGCGATCTCCTCCTCATGCTCCTCGAAGTAAAGCTCAGTCTCCTCACGGGCTGTCTTCCGGTCCACACCCTTCTGGCAAAGCCTCATGATTAAAAGCTGTTTGCCCTCAGGGTTCCTCCTGAGCCTCGATCTCAGATAGCTCTGACAGTAACGCCGATCGGAAAGATATCCCTCGTTTTCAAGACGTTCCAGTGCTTCTTCAGTCTCACTGACCTTAAAGCCTTTGTTAACGAGTTTGTCGGAAAGCTCCCTTCTGTTATGCTCCCTCACGGCAAGTAGGGAGAGTGCCTTATCATATGCAGTCATGAAAACATGATAGCAGAGCGGGATAAAAAAAAGAACCCACAGGGATGTGGGCTCCTTTCCGGCTGAAAAAACGGTTAACGTTTTGAGAACTGGAAGCGTCTTCTTGCACCGCGCTGACCGTACTTCTTTCTTTCGACCATTCTGGGGTCTCTTGTCATGAATCCGGCTGCGTGGAGGGCAGACCTGTAAGCATCGTTGTCCTCTTCGCAGAGAGCTCTTGCGATACCGTGGCGGCAAGCACCTGCCTGACCGTTGATACCGCCGCCTGAAACTGTGATGACGACGTCGAACTTATCAGCTGTCTCGGTAAGGACGAGCGGCTGCTTAACGGTGAAGACTGAGAGAGCATCAACGAAATACTCATCAACATTCTTGCCGTTGACTGTGATTGTGCCGTTACCTTCCCTGAGGTAGACGCGTGCTACGGCAGACTTACGGCGGCCTACGCCGTGACCGAGATTAACGATTTCTTTCTTTTCTTTCTTAGCCATCTTTCACACTCCTTAAAGCTCGACCACGATAGGCTGCTGAGCCATGTGGGGATGTTCTGCACCGGCATATACCCTGAGATTGGTAAAGAGTGCCCTTCCGAGTTTTCCATGGGGAAGCATACCCTTGATTGCATGCTCCATGGGGAAAGTCGGCTTTCTCTCGATCAGCTCACCGTAGGATTCGGTGGTGAGTCCGCCCGGGAACATGGAGTGACGATAATACTTCTTATCGATAACCTTGTTACCGGTTACGCTTGCCTTAGCGGCATTGATGATGATCACATTGTCGCCCATGTCCTGGTGAGGAACATACTCAGGCTTGTTCTTGCCTCTGAGAATCCTGGCAGCAGCAACTGCTACACGGCCAAGGTTCTTGCCTTCTGCGTCAATGAGATACCATTTCTTCTCAACTGACTGCGGTTTAACGAAAATAGTCTTCATAAATGAATCCTTGTCAAGAATTTTTTCATTCCGTCACGTCTTGCCGAAAGACGGGGCTCACCTTCCCTTTCTGACCGCATCTCCATGTCCGCATACCCCGTGGAAAGGTAGGTTCGGTTACGTACGCATCCATGGCCGCACTGTCATCAGGGATCCCCGTCCCCAGTACTTCCTCCCCTTCTCCGCTCCGCATGACAGGTGCTTTTGAGGAAAGCCCGTCACATGAAACGGTGAATTATCGGATGAACCTGCAGGACATACGAAATCCGTGCTGAATAACACAGCCCCATAAATATAAAATATGCAACGACTTTTTGTCTAGAGGGTTTTCCGCATTTGTTCTCATACTCCATCATCCGGAGCATGAGAACTTTATAATGAATATTGCTGAATGACTGGTTATGAAACGGGGAAACCAGTCATAATGATTACCGGCTTTGTGGTTTATGCAATAATGCCTGCGATTGCCTCAGGGTAATCGCAGCTGATCCTTACCAAAAGACAGCCATCAGGCCTTGAGTGGATGCAATATCATAAATACCTCAGTACATACATCATGTGTTTTTCAGCACTTGGTGAGGGATGCATACTGGGTATTGAAAAGCGCGGTGTTACCCTTATCGAATCGGACCCTGATTACGGTTTTGCCGTTTCTCACTTCCCTGCTTATTACCTCCCCGCGTCCGTAATCGGGACTCATCACCCGGTCTCCAACCTGATAGTCGGTATTGTTCACGGGTCTGGGTTCCGGCTTTCTGACCTTCTGCGGTGTGATGGCGATGTTCTTGGCCCAGTCGGGTGTGTTGCTTATCCTCGTCCGGGGCTCAAAGCCGTAGTGGGACGTGTAAGAGGCGTTATCAGAAGTTAAGCTTCCTTTATAGAAGTCCTTCGGAATTTCCTTAAGGAACTTGGACGGGTCCTCATTTCTGGTATTGCCCCAGAGCATGCGGCGCATCGCATAGGTGAGGTAAAGCTGTTTCCGGGCTCTGGTCACGGCCACATAGAAAAGCCTCCGCTCCTCCTCGATGTCATCATCTGTCGTATTTTCCCTGAGACTGGGCATTATCCCGTCCTCAAGGCCGGTGACGAAGACGGTGTCGAACTCAAGACCTTTGGTGTTGTGCATCGTCATGAGCTTTACCGAATTGGCCTCATCATCCTCCTGCCCTGCGGCAGTCCTGTCCAGGGTAATCGTCTCCAGGAAGGAAATGAGACCTTCCCTGCCGGAGGCATAGGGAGTCATTGCGGATACGAGGGCGGAAAGGTTTTCCAGCCTGCTCTTTCTCACTGTCAGATCCTTCTCCTCCTCGTACAGACCCTGAATGCCGCTTTCCTTCATTACGAAGACGGCAAAGTCCCTGAGGGGAAGATCTGAGTCAAGGCTCTCCGATGCTTTTCTCAGGAAGGATAGGAAGTCGGAAGCCCCCTTCTTCGCCCTGGCAGTCAGCTTTCCACCGGTTATGGCAAACTCCAGGCTGTCGGTAAGATGATCTGAATATGAAAGGATTGTCTCTACCGCTGCCTTTCCAATTCCCCTTGCGGGTTTGTTGATGACTCTCAGGAACGATACCCTGTCATGGGGATTGATTATGAGGGACATCAGGGCAAGCACGTCCTTGATTTCCTCCCTGTCATAGAAGCGGAGGGCACCTATCACCTGATAGGGAATCCGCCTTCTGGCAAGCTCAGTCTCGAATTCCCGGGACTGGGCATTGGTGCGGTAGAGCACCGCAACCGAGCTGAAATCGTTCATTCTGGAAATGATCGCGGCCACCTTGAGGGCCTCATCATCACCGTTTATCGCGGAAATGAGCTCTGGAAGTGTTCCCTGAGCATTGTTGGTGAAGATAGTCTTTTCATGCCTGCCCTTGTTGTTCTTTATCACGGATGAGGCGATTCTGAGGATGTTCTTCGTCGAGCGGTAGTTCTCCTCCAGTTTTATTATCCTGGTCGCGGGATAGTCATCCTCAAAGGAAAGGATGTTCCTGATTTCGGCACCTCGGAAGCGGTAGATCGACTGATCGTCATCACCGACTACCACTAGCTGGGTGTCAGGACCTATGAGGGTTCTGAGCAGTCTGAACTGGGAAGCGTTGGTATCCTGATACTCATCTACGAGCACGAGCTTATAGCGGGAGCGGAAGTACTCCCTGACGGCAGAATCGCTCTCGAGAAGCTCTGTCGTCCTGATGATAAGATCCGCAAAGTCGACGCACCCCGACCTTCTGAGGGCTGCCTCATACCTCCGGTACACCTCACGGAACCCCTCCAGATGACCGGCAACCTTCGAAAGGGCCGGAGAATCGGGATCATACCCCCGGTCCTTTGCCTTGCTTATTTCCTTGGCATACTCCCTCAGATCCTGTTTCTTCTTCTCGGGAAACTCATTCTGGAGCAGCGACAGGGAATCCTCATCGTCGTAGATGGAAAAGGAGTCGTTAAGACCTATGGAGGAGCCGTAGCGGCGCAGCACATAGGCTCCGAAGGAGTGGAACGTCCTCATCTCCAGCCCGGAGATGTCCCTGTCGGGAATCATCACCGATATTCTGTCCCTCATCTCCTTTGCGGCCTTGTTAGTGAATG
>JALEVV010000086.1 GCA_022788185.1 Spirochaetales bacterium
GGTCACCGAACACGGCGCCACCGAGAACCGCGCTGACGCAGATAAGGGTTGCATTGAGACTTGCGGCATCACCGAGTCCCTTGCTGGCAGCAAGACCGACAGCGATCGGCATCACGATGGGGATCATGATGGCGAAGGTTCCCCAGGAAGTACCTGTAGCGAAAGCGATGAGTGCCGAGAGAATGAATACGATTGCAGGCACGAGGGCAAGCGGGAATCCACCACCGACGACCACCTCGGAAAGGAAGGCTGCGAGACCGAGTCCTCCATCCTCCGGAGATGACTTGATGATTGTTCCGATGGACCAGGCCATTACCAGGATTACAAGGGCCGGAACCATTGACTTGATACCGTTGATGAGTGCCTCAGATGCTTCCTTGATCTTAAAAAGACCGCGGCAGAGGTAGTAAACATAGGTGAATGCAACAGTAATGATTACGGCATACCAGAGGGCCATTGATGCATCAGTGTTGTTGAATGCATCACCAAGGGTCATGCTTGCTGCAGCCTGTCCCAGGGTTGTGATCGACTCACCGTCGATTGAGGCAAGGTATGTTGTTACAGGGAACATGATCAGGGCGGAAGCGATGAGGATGATGATGGGAAGGAGCATGTCGATGACCTTTGCCTTTCCTGCCCTGCCGCTTGTCACGATTTCGACTTCACCCGGAGCATCACCGAAGGCCGGATTGAAGAGCTTACCTTCTTCCGCCAGGCGCTGGCTTCTCTTCATGGGTCCGAAGTCCCTGTTCGTAAGGATGATCATGACGACCATGATGAGTGTCAGTATTGCATAAATGTTGTAAGGAACTGCCTTGATGAAGAAGGAGAACTCAGTGATGCCGAAGGTATCGAAGCCTTCACTGCCCTTTACGATGGACATTACCGTGATGACCCATGAGGAAATGGGAACCAGGATACATACGGGAGCCGCAGTGGAGTCGAGTACCCATGCAAGCTTTGCACGGGAAACCCTGTTCTTGTCCGCGATGGGTCTCATGACGGTACCGACCGCCAGTGAGTTGAAGTAGTCATCGATGAAGATGATGAGTCCGCAGAACCATGCCAGCAGCAGGCTCGTCTTGGGACTGTGCAGCTTCTTTCTTGCCCACAGTCCGAAGGCATGGGCGCTACCGGTGCGGCTGAGCATTCCCACAAGCCCTCCCAGCAGTGCGCAGAAGAGGAAGATCCTGATGTTCCAGCCGTCCGAGAGGACGTCTGCCATGAGGTCGGTGAGATTCAGGATGGCAACGAATGGGTTACCTCCCGCAACGATGAGTGCACCGACGATTATTCCTAAAAACAGTGATACGACGACGTCCTTGGTAATGAACGCCAGTGTAATGGTCAAGATTGGGGGAATGAGTCCCCAGATTCCAAAATGTGCCATATTTGATCCTTTTTCAGGAACACTTTACACCATAACAACATGGATTACCAGTACAAATTGAAACAATTTGTAAATATTATAAGGAAGAAGTTACTGTTATAACAGGACTTAAGCCAGTAAAAATCAATTTCCCGGGAGAATGACTTTTACCCCGCCGTTCTCCGGTCTGCCCCGGTCCGTTCAGCATGAGTTTATGATCCTGATTCAGACTAATGAGTACCCGCCCCCCGGAATATGACTGATTCACCCAGGCCCCATGGCATAAAACAGCTGGCTTTTCATGTGGGGTATCGCAACACAGGAAACAGGGATCAGTTCAAGGCACTGCCCCAAGGATTACCGTTGCATCCACCTTGCGGCCTCTTTCCGGAACAGCCATCTCATGCAGGATAATCAACATGTGGCCGTCAGCCACGATATGGATGGAACACATGATGTGATTGAGCCACAAGCACAATCCATTTACGATATAAATGTAAATAGAAGGTACATTTGAATCTTTTCATTTAAGGTATAAATGTAAATAGACCACCTCTGTTTAAGGTATAAATGTAAATCAAACCCAGTATTTCTATTTTCAATTTAAGATATAAATGTAATCAAAGGCTTCATTTAAGGTATAAATGTAAATTAGAACAGGGGAAAATGTTGAATTATAAACAGAAACAGCCCCGATTTGGGGCCATTTAAGGTATAAATGTAAACCAACACATTTGTTGTATGACATTACAAACGCGAACGAAGACCCCATAAACAGATAGATAATCATAGCGATATTTACAATACATTCCCGAATAGATTTGAATTATTTACATTACATGACGAACAGAATTTCAGAAAAAGCTGGTTCCGAAGTAAAAAAATGCCCCAAAAACGGGGCTGTTCGCGATGTAATGTCACGTGTTCGCGATTGTAATGTAAATCCACATTAGCGGCAGGCGGGAATCGAACCCGTATTACCGGCTTGGGAAGCCGGAGTAATAACCACTATACGACTGCCGCAGTACAGATTGATGATAGCAGACTTCATCAAAATATCAAAGATTTTTGATGAAAAAAGTATTTATACGGAATATTATCTTCATTAAGGAAGGATAAATCCATGAACAGGAAAACAACCTACAAGCTCACCTATGGACTCTTTGTCCTCACTGCAGCAGCAGACGGACATGAGAGCGGATCCATCATCAATACCTGCGGTCAGGTAACAACCGATCCCAACAGGATCACGATCGCAGTCAACAACGCCGGATACACCTGCTCGCTCGTTAAGAAAAGCGGCAGATTCAATGTATCCGTAATCAGCGAGAAGGCTCCCTTCTTCCTCTTTCAGCGCTTCGGCTTCCAGTCCGGACGCGACAATGACAAATTCGCCGGATATGATGCCCTGGCAAGGAGTGAAAACGGACTTTACTACGTCACTGAAGGTACTAACGGATATTTCAGTGCAACCGTCGAGAGCATGACCGATCTCGGAACACACACTCTTTTCATTGCAAGGGTAGATGACATGGAGGTCCTTTCAGAGGATGCATCGGCATCCTATGCTTACTATCAGAGCAATATCAAGCCGAAGCCTCAGAAGACCGAAGGCGTCAAGGGTAAGGTGGCATGGAAGTGCTCGATCTGCGGATATGTCTATGAGGGTGAGACCCTGCCTGAGGACTATACATGTCCGCTCTGCGGCCATCCGGCTTCCGATTTCGAGAAGATCATTATCCCTGAAGTACAGGAGAAGAAATACCGATGCAACGTCTGCGGTGAGGTATTCACGGTACAGGACGGCGAGGAAGCTGTTTGTCCTCTCTGCAAGGCAAAAGGTGATGCCCTGACCGTGCTCTAAAGCACGGGAGGGTACATCGACATAAGTCTGACCGCTTCTTTTATTATAAGACCAAGGGAGACGGCATCGGTTTCCGGGTAACGGATATCGTAACGTCTCCAGGTCACACTGGACTGGCCGAAGGGATCAATGGTCCTGAGCAGGCCACCCAGGAAGAGGGGATTTTCCTCTGCCGAGAGCAGATCATCGAAGTAACAGCACCACTCGAACTCCCGGTTCTGTTCCTCACTCTCAATCGCTTCAGGATTTCCGAGGAGCGTGAAGCTGATAAGCGCATCCCGCTTATCACCGCCATCACGGGAAACTTCCACGTAAAGCACTGCCTTCTCATCATCATATAAATAGCAGCCGTTCCTGTCCCTCTTAACGGCACCGAACCTGAAATCATCAAAACCTTCACTGGTAAGCACCTCCCTTGAGAGATCCATCCAGTAATTTCTGTATGCCGAGGAGGAAGAATTCTCCTGCCTTATCAGTTCAGCCTGCTCTTCAGCACTCATGAGCCCCAGGGATGAGGCAACCAGCCCAAGCAGCTCCTCATCACCGGATTCAGCCAGATACTGAAACAGCTCATGGGATGAAGCCATGAAGCAGAGTCCTTCAAAGGAAGGGGCATTCACATATCTGGAAAAAAGTTCATCCAGTTTTGCTGCTTCAGACGAAGAGAGGAGGAATCTTCCCCCTCTCTCGTCATCGCCCTTCCTCACTGCATCGAGGAGGGCTTCAGGCGGAAGGAGTCGGCCTTCCGCTTCATACAATCCGTCTATCTTTCTCATTATCAGAGCAGATCGTCGATATCGAACTCAGCCATGATGGCAGGCATGCCGCAACCCCAGGACTCAAGGACCTGAGGATGGACTTCACCGAAGATTCCGATCTCCTTTCCGTCGGAAATTACCCTGGCGGCACGTCCGGGGATGAACCTTCCGTCGTTCTCGACGGCTGCAAGGTTGTACTCCTTCCTGAGGAAATACATGAGTGTGTTGACGTATGAGGATGCCTCATTGAAGCCGATCTGGTTGTCGGCTGAAAGGAAGCCGAGGTGGTTTCTCGTGACAGTGCCGCTGTTATCCCTTTCATCCTTGTAAACGACCTTTCCGATCTCAAAGATGTTGTGGGGATACTGGGCGTGGCCGGAAACACTCTCACTTTCAAGAAGTGAGGGCAGGACTGACGGGCGGACGACCTCATAGTTCTCACTCATCGGATTGGCGATGAAGACGACCTTCTCATCGCTGATGTGCATGTTATCCACATACTCGCGTCTTGAACCGAGGTAGTTGTACATCATCTCCTGGAAGCCGAGACCTACCATGAGGCGCTTTACCTTTCTTGAGTACTCCTCGGCAGGTGAAAGCGCACCCTTAGTGAACTCAGCGGAGAGCACGGGGGCAAAGTTCATGAGACCGTGTCCGATCATGATGTCCTCAACAACGTCAGCGGCATGGAGGAAGTCATTCCTGTACTCAGGAACGGTTACCGTGATGACTCCGTCACTTACGGTGGCGGGCACTCCCATCCTTGAAAGGGCTGCGATGCAATCCTCATCGGAGAGGTCCTCACCAAGGGTCTTTCTGGCAAATTCAACCTCACATGTCTGGGGCACCTGGAAGTAGTAAGGCACCGTGATCTCACTGCCGTATTTGGTTTCCTTTGCGAACTTAACCTTCACGGGAAGGATCTCGAAGCCCATGTCGGCCATGTCACAGGACAGGATGGATGCCGTCAGGAGAAGGTCGTCGAGAATCGGACCGGAAAGCTCGATGAAGAGATTCTCATTCCCCACCTCGACGGCACCGATTCTGGCACTGTTGATGACAGGCGGGAATGAAAGGGTCTCACCCTTATCATCATAGAGGTAAGGGAAGAGCGGCTTGTCACTTACGATGTATCCGTATTCCCTGCCCTTGGGGTGCTTTTCGCAGATTTCCCTCAGGGAGAGCTCCTCAGTCATGCCGAGGGGAACGAACCTGGTCTTATCGGGATCGGCACCGCAGTAGTGCACGGGGTATGTGATGAGATCGCTTCTGTAAATGCCCAAGGCAATAGTCTTTCTCTTTCTGCCGAAGTTGGAGCAGAGCTTTTCCTGGCTCTGGATGAGAGTAAGCAGCAGCTCCTCGGTGACCTTGCAGCCCTTTGCGGCAAAGGCGATGGAGTAGTCACGGATTCCGAGGGCTGATGCATCGTCTATGATCATCCTGCCCTGGCTGTCCTTCTCATCATCCTTTGTGGAGAAGAAGTCATAGCTGTACTTCTTTCCCGTCTCATAGGTTCTGAGGGCACGGGCGACACCCGCAGCGGACCAGAGGTCGGGGCGGTTCGTGTCATTGAGCTCGATCTTCAGCTTATTGCCCTCACGGCCGTCAAGTTCCGCCTTGGCGACGGGGAAGATGTCAATAAGCTCATCGTCGGTATATGTCTTTCCGCAGAGGGAATAGAAAAGGTTATCGTATGTTTCGATCTTAGGCATCAGTTTCCTCTCCTCATTCTGACACTCTCGATATCGGGAGTGAAGAGTTCTCTCAGGTCATTGAGACCGAGATGCATCAGCGCCATTCTGTCGATGCCGAGGCCCCATGCGAGCACGGGCACGTCAAGGCCCATTGCCCTTGTGACCTCAGGACGGAAGATACCGCTTCCTCCCAGCTCGAACCAGCCGAGCTTCGGGTGCTTGATGTGAACTTCGATACTGGGCTCGGTGAACGGGAAGTAACCGGGTACGTACTTGACTTCCTCGGCACCTGCAACCTCTTCCGCGAACATCTTGAGAAGTCCGAGCAGGTTCCTGAGATTAACATCCTTGCCGACTACGATACCCTCTGTCTGATAGAAGTCGGCACCGTGGGTGGCATCAACCTGGTCATAGCGGAAGCAGCGGGCAATTCCGAAGTACTTTCCGGGAACCTTTGCCTTCGCCAGCTGGTGGGCGGAAAGAACGGTACCCTGGCTTCTCATTACCTGGCGGCGGGTGAATTCATGGTCAAAGGTATATCCCCAGCCGCGGGAACCGGTGTCGCCGCCGTCCTCATGGGTCTTCGCAACCCTGCTGAGCCAGGGCTCTTCGATCTCTCTGCAGTGCACCGGATCCTTGATGTAGTAGACATCATGGATGTCACGGGCTGAATGGAACTGGGGCATGAAGAGGGCATCGCCATTCCAGAACTCGTTTTCCACGAGCGGTCCGTCAAACTCCTCGAAGCCGAGGGAGACAAGCTTGTCCTTTACCCACATGAGATAGTCGCCGTATGCATTGGTGCGGCCCGGGATGATCCTGCTGACGGGAGCGTTGAGGCCATAGGGACGGAACGTTCCGTTCTTCCATGATCCTGTCTGGAGCATCTGGGGAGTGAGAAGTCCGAACTCCTCACCGGTGATGTTTGCCCTGAGAAGTGCTTCCTTAACCTCTGCACCCTTATCGGTGAGTGTATAGGTGACGTCTTCCTTTTCCACATACCTGAAAGTGGACTGGGCGGCACCTCTTTTCTTGGCAAGCTTTGAGATGGCACTCTTTTCAGAAGCTGAGAGATCAGCTTCCATGAGGGGAGTCGTCAGTGCCCTGTTGATGAGGGCCCTTGCAGTCTGAACATCGGCAGGAAGGGAATCTGAGATGAGTCCTGCCTTCTTGCCTTCGCCGAGGGCGGCGCACTTTGCTCCGGAGAGCTGTCCGAAGGAAGAACCTACATCACTCTGCTCAAGGGAGAGGGCTGAAGCGATCTCGGGGAGCGTATGGGGACCATTCTCCTTCAGGAAGGTGAAGATCCTTTCAACGGGCAGGCCCGTCTCAGCCTGTACCTTACCGTTGTCGGTAAGTTCATAAAGGGCATATTTTGATCTGCTCTTCTCCGCGAGCAGTTCCTTGGCGGTCAGCCAGCTAAAGGCCTGATTGCACTGTCCGACTTTGTAATCAAGCTCCCGGATAATGCGATCAGAAGTGATGTCCTCACCCTGACTGACAGCTCTTAAAAGCTTAACTTCAAGCGGATGTAAGTTCTTTACATCGATATCCATGAAAATGTTCTCCATTAAATATGAAACAAGTACGTCCTATATTAATGAAGTTCCTTAAAAATTAAAAGTATTACGGTAAGGGAAATATAAGGGCCTTATGAGAAAGCCTCCAGGACCCTTCTCAGTTTTTCAGCCTGAGGGACCACCGCACTCTCAAGCTCCCGGGAGAACGGTATGGGGGTATCCTCACCCGCAATCACCTTAACAGGACGCTTCAGGGCGGCAAAGCACTCAGGATCCGATGCGATCATTCCGGCAACCGTTGCCATCACGGAGCCCGCAAAGGAAGGATCCTCCACCAGAATTACCATGCCGGTTTTGAGGACACTCTGCTTTATGGCCGGAAAATCAATGGGACGCAGCGACAGCAGATCTATGTGATCCACACGCCGTCCCGCCTCAGCAACCGCCCGCCTTGCGGTGAGCGTGGCACGGGAATAGGATATCAGGGTTATCTCATCCCCCTCGCTTAAAAACTGTGCACGCCCGATCGGGAAGGAGGAAAAGGCATCACCGCACTCCCCGCTTGAGCCGTAAAGTGCCTTGTGCTCAATGAACAGCACCGGATCGGGATCGGCCCAGGCACTTTTCAGGAGGGCCTTTGCCGTAAAGGGATCGGACGGAGCCACCACCTTGAGTCCCGGAACATTCAGGAACATCGATTCCAGCGACTGGGTGTGCTGCGAGCCATGTCCCGTGCCTGATCCCACCGGAGTGCGGAGGACCATGGGACATGAGAGCTGACCGGCCGACATGTATCTGAGCTTTGCCGCATGGTTTATCAGGGCATCACTTGCCAGCGTAAGGAAATCCCCGTACATGATCTCGGCAATCACCCTCTCCCCCAGGATTCCGGCACCGGCGGCAAGTCCGGTGAACGCCTCCTCACTGACAGGGGTTTCCAGTATCCTGTCGGGATATTCCTGATAAAGCGGGCCGGTGACCCCGAAGCAGCCTCCGTAAAGCCCCACATCCTCACCTATCAGGGTCGTTCTTTCATCGGAGAGCACCTCCGCAAGGGCCTCCCTTATGGCCAGGCGGTAAGTCGACGGGTGCATGCCGCTTTTCCTGACCTCGGTTACCGGGGACGGGGCGGTGACAAGCTTCCCCGTCTCCTCCAGGGTAAGTATTTCATCCTTAAGGGCAAAGGCCTTCTGCCACTCCCCTTCCACGTAATCGCGGATGCTCTTCCGCATCGCCCTTACCGTACTCCTGTCGAGGCAGAGCTTCTTCTCGAATCTCAGGATCGGGTCCTTCTCCTTCCAGAAGGCTTCCTCCTCACCGCTCCGATAGGCCAGACGGTCGCTCTTACTGTGACCGCAGAAGCGATACGTGTTTACCTCGACGAACACGGGCTCCCCGTATTCAATCATGTAGGCCCTGGCCTTTTTCACGGTGTCATGAACATCATCGTAATCATTTCCGTCGGCCCGGAACGCCTTCATCGAATATCCGGCGGCCCTGGATGCGATGTCAGAGGTGCTTATCATCCTCTCGGCGGAGGCTGACATGCCGTAATGGTTGTTTTCGCAGTAGAACATCACGGGAAGGTTCCACACCGAGGAGAGGTTCATGCATTCGTGGACCACGCCGCGGCTTGTGGCACCGTCTCCCATTATGGCAACGGAGATGTTCCTGCTTTTCTGCCGTCTCAGGGCGAAGGCAAGTCCCGTCGCGATCGCGACCCCTGAGCCCACTACGGCTGAGGATCCTGCATTGCATGTGGCAAGATCGGTCATGTGCATCGAACCGCCCAGGCCCTGACAGAGGCCGTGGCGGGAACCGAGCATCTCGGAAAACATCCGGAACACGGATGAGCCCTTTGCGATGTTGAATCCATGGGTACGGTGTGTGGGTACGATCCAGTCCTTTGAGTCAAGGGCAAGACAGAGCCCGAAATGGCTGGCCTCCTGGCCTATGTTGAGATGGGTGGTCCCGTAAAGCTCGCCCCTGTCAAAGAGGCTCTGAAGCTTTTCCTCAAAGAAGCGGGACAGGTACATCCCCTTCAGAACGTCAGTATCACAATGCATTTTCCGTTTCTCCAGATGTAGAGTCTTTCAAAAGTCATTTAATCTTACACCCTGATTATCGGATTTGTGAAGCCTGAGGGTTCGCAATTATGCAGAAAAAGATATGCCATGACTCTTCAATAAAGAGTTGTTTTCCAATATGATAGCTTTGTAAAATCATTTAGGAGATACCAATCAATGGCCAAATCACTCACGATACCACCGCTAACGGAGGATCTTGCACAGGTACTGATCGATGCTGACACCATTAACCGCCGTGTCACGGAGCTTGCTAACCAGATCAACCAGGATTACAGGGACATAAGCGAACCTTTGATACTCATCGGAGTACTGAAAGGTTCTTTTATTTTCCTCTCTGATCTGTGCAGGAAACTGACGATTCCCCACGTCGTGGATTTCATCGCGATCTCATCATACGGCAATAAGGGTGAGGTCCAGGGAAACGTAAGAATGCTCATGGACATCAGGGAAGACATGGCAGGCAGGGACGTACTCATCGTGGAAGACATTCTTGACAGCGGAAACACTCTGGCATATCTTCAGAGGAACTTCGCAACCAGAGGTGCAAAGAGCGTGAGGATAGCCAGCTTCCTTGACAAGCCTGAAAGACACAAGATCGACCTGAAGCTCGATTACATGGGATTCACCATCCCCGATGTATGGGTAGTGGGTTACGGTCTCGACTATAAGGAAAAGTACAGGACCCTTCCGTACATCGCTGAAATGTATCCGGTTCACTAAGGAGAATAAAATGGACGCTGATAAGTTTTACGTTAGCTACAACACCGTTCACAAGCTCGTAAAAGGTCTTGCCGAGAAGATTGAGGCAAGTGGCTTTGACCCAGATGTAATCGTCGCGATCGGTTCAGGCGGCTTCATTCCGGCAAGAATCATCAAGACTTTCATCAACAGGCCCATCTATGCAGTCGGTATCTCATATTACGGTATGGACAACAAGCACAAGACCCATCCCACGAAGATCCAGTGGATCGACGAGGTGGCGGAGCAGCTCAAGGGCAAGAAGATCCTTCTCATCGACGAGGTCGATGACACAAGGGCTACCCTCGCATACTGTGTCGGGGAACTTCTCAGCTATCAGCCTGAGGAGATCGCCGTACTGGTACTTCACAACAAGCTGAAGAAAAAGGATGTGGACTTTCCTCCCGAAATAAAGAGATACTATCCCGCACTTGAAATCGGTGATGTCTGGATCAAGTATCCCTGGGATGCGGCAGACATCGATGAGCACACCGCAAATGAGGCGGAAATGCTCAGGAACATGACAAAATAAACCACATAAGAGGCCCGAGGGCCTCTTATAATCTTTATATAGCTGAAAGGAAGCAGAAAACATGAGTAATGTAACAGCCATCGTGGGTGTCCAGTGGGGCGATGAGGGAAAAGGACGTGTCGTTGACTACCTGGCAAAGGATGCGGAAATCGTCATCCGTTATCAGGGAGGAGACAACGCAGGTCATACGGTAATAAACGATAAGGGTAAGTTTGCCCTTCACATCATTCCTTCCGGTGTCTTCAATGAGGATACGATGAACATCGTTTCCGCAGGTACCGTTGTCAACTTCAACACAATGCAGGAGGAGATTGAGAATATCGAGGCTGTCACGAAGCAGGAGGTCACGAACGTCTTCATCGACGAGAGGGCTCATCTCATCATGCCCTATCACATTCTCCTGGACGGTGCGGAGGAGAGCAAGAGGGACTCCTCCCAGAAGATCGGAACCACAAAGCGCGGCATCGGCCCATGCTACAGCGACAAGGCCTCCAGAATGGGGCTTCGCGCAGGCGACCTCAAGGATGAGGAGTGGCTGAGAAAGCGCATAGAGATGCTGCTTCCCAAGAAGAACAGGGATCTGGAGTACTATGGTCTTAAGACCTTCACGGTCGATGAGCTCATGGAGGTCTGTGCCGCCTGGCGCCGCCGCTTCGGAGACTACATCATCGATACCATCCCCCTCGTGAGGGAAGCGGTCGAGAAGGACAGGAAGATCCTGCTTGAGGGCCAGCTCGGAATCATGAGGGACAATGACTGGGGCATCTACCCCTACACCACCTCCTCCAATCCGACGGCTGCCGGTGCATGCAACGGTGCGGGAATCGCTCCGAGACACATCAGCAAGGTGGTAGGTGTCATCAAGGCATACTCCACAAGCGTAGGCGGTGGTCCGTACATGACCGAGCTCTTCGATGCCGACGGTGAGAAGCTGAGGAATCTCGGCGGTGAGTACGGCGCCACGACAGGCCGCCCCAGACGCTGCGGCTGGCTCGATCTCGTGGCCGCGGACTATGCATGCTACATGAACGGAATCACCGATCTGGCGCTCACCAAGCTTGACATCCTCGACACCTTCGAGAAGATCAAGGTGTGTACCGGATACATGATCGAAGGTGAGTACTACACAAACCTCCCCGGAACACAGCTTCAGGAGAAGGCAAAGCCGATCTACGAGGAGTGGGAAGGCTGGATGTGCGATACAAGCCGCTGCCGCACCTGGGATGAGCTTCCTCAGAAGGCAAAGGACTATGTGCTCATGCTCGAGGAGAAACTCGGAGTTCACATCACATACATCTCAGTAGGCCCCGAACGCGACCAGCTCATCATCAGATAACGGAGAAGGCATGACCGAATTCAACCACGACACTTTCATATCCCCCTTCACCTGGCGCTACGGCTCCGGGGAGATGAGGGCCATCTACTCGGAAAGACACAAGAGGGAGCTTCTCCGCCG
Source organism: Spirochaetales bacterium (assembly GCA_022788185.1). GTDB lineage: Bacteria > Spirochaetota > Spirochaetia > Sphaerochaetales > Sphaerochaetaceae > Bullifex. The sequence continues at coordinate 12,019 of JALEVV010000086.1, forward strand.
TGTCTGGATCGCACTGGCCAAGGCAGAGTCCAGGGCCGGGCTCGTCACTGAAGAACAGATCGCCGAGCTTGAAGCCCATGCCACTGACATCGACATCGAACGGGCAACCGAAATCGAGAACGAGATAAAGCATGATCTCATGGCCGAAATCAGAACCTATGCGGAGCAGTGCCCGAAAGCAGCCGCGGTAATCCATCTCGGGGCAACCAGCATGGACATCCTCGACAATATGGATGCGGTGAGGCTTAAGGAAGCCCTCTGCCTCATCATAAGCCGCACCGATGAGCTCATCAGGGCCTTCGCTGAGAAGGTTGAGGTGTACAAGGCCGTGCCGTGCATGGCCTTCACCCACCTCCAGCCCGCCGAGATAACGACGGTAGGCTACCGCTTCGCCCAGACGCTGCAGGACCTTCTTGATGACAGGAAGGAGCTTTCGGAAGTCCTTTCCTCCATCCGTGGAAAGGGCATGAAGGGTGCCGTCGGCACTGCCGCAAGCTATGTGGAGCTGGTAAAGGGCCGCGGGATTACGGCCATTGAGCTGGAGAAGGCCGTAATGGATGAGCTGGGTCTCACGGCATATGATGCCGCAACCCAGATTTACACGAGGAAGCAGGACCTCCGGGTCACTGCCGCCCTCTCAGCCCTCTCCGCAACCCTGTACAAGTTCGCTGCCGACTTCAGGATCATGCAGTCCCCTCCCGTCGGTGAGTGGTCAGAGCCCTTCGGAAAGAAGCAGGTCGGCTCCTCCGCGATGCCCTTCAAGCGCAACCCCATCAACATGGAGAAGGTTGACTCACTTACGAGACTCGTATCAGCCCAGTATCAGGTGGCATGGCAGAACAGCGTGACCACCTTCCTGGAAAGAACCCTCGATGACTCGGCAAACAGGAGGGTCTTCCTCCCTGAGTGTTTCCTGGCAACTGAGGAAGCGCTCATCACGGTGAAGAAGGTTGTCTCCGGAATGACGGTCCATGAGTCGGGAATTGAAAGACTCCTTGCCTCCTACGGTCTCTTCAGTGCGACCGAGCGCCTTCTGATGGAGCTCGGAAAGCGCGGTGCCAACAGGCAGGACATGCATGAGGTCATAAGGGAAGAAAGCCTTAAGGCGTGGGCAATTGTCCAGCAGGGCGGGGAAAATCCCCTTCTCGGCTATCTCCTCGACAACGATGAGATAAAAAAATACCTCACCTCAGATGAGGTGAGGGAACTCATGGATGCCTCCCACTACACGGGAGACGCCGAAGCCAGATGCGACCTTGTGCTCAGACGAGTACAAGACCTGCTTTAAAGAGGAAAAAGAAGATACCCATCCTCAGAACCCGGAAAAAGCATGCGGGAATGACCTTTGAGGCATCCACCCGCATGACGCCGGTGGCGATGCATACGGTCGAGAACGGAATGGGAAGAAGTGCGGCGAGGATTACGAAAACCACGCCGTATTTTTTTATGTAGGCACCCCACTTCGCTTCCGCCTTCGCGCTCACGCGGGCGATGGCGGGAATCTTATCGAGAAGACGCCCCACACAGTACCCGGTGACGCCGCCTAGCGCCGATGCTATCCCGATAATCGGGATTATCTTATACCATTCCATACCGGCCACGATCGGGAAGACGAAGTCCGGAGAGAGCGGCATTATGAAAAGATCCACAATATACACATACAGGAAGATGCCCAGGAGTCCGAAGTGCTCGTCCACATAGTTGACTATCCAGCTGTAGTTATCGACACCGATGTACTTCACTGCCATGAAAAATCCAATGAAGATCAGCACCATGGGGATGAATCCTATAATAAGGATCCTGCCCCAGGGTAGATGTACGTCCTTATCTTCCTTACTCACCTTAGAATCTCCCTGACGCTTTCAAGCAGCACCTCCTCGGAAAGAGCGGACACACCCTGAAAGAGAGGAGCCCTTCCGCCGCCCTTGAGAGCAAGTGCGGCTGCCTCCTTCTTAAGAAGCGCAAACCTTTCCTGACTCCCGAAGAACAGCCAGCCGGTACGGCCTGACTCCGCATGGGTTATGAAGTACTCTCCGTCCCTGAGATGGGGCTGGAAGGCAGAAAGCGGGTATGGGGAAGAAAACAGGCTGTCACACCCGGAGGCAAGCAGGATTTCCGCTCCCTTTTCCTCTGCGGCCTTCAGAGTCCCCTTCAGCTGACGGTTCTCCTCTGCAAGTCTTTCCGCCGCGGCAAGGATGCTGTCCTCCCTGGCTGAAAGCAGTGCCGAGAGCCCCTTTACCAGGGCAGCATCGCTCCTGCGCTTTGCCTTTGCCCTTTCGCCGGTCCTCCAGATCGTCCTCACATGCCCCCTTATCATCTCTGATCCGGCGTAACTGATCTCACCGATCTCGGAAGTGGAAGCCGTATGAATGCCTCCGCATGCGATCATGTCCACACCTTCAATGACGACAATCCTGACATCCCCGTCAACCTTGATGGAACGCCTGAGGCCGAGGCCCTCCGCCTCGCTGTGGCTCATTTCCCTGTAATAAACCCTGTGACCTTCATTTATCGCACTGTTTGCCTCATCCTCAAGCGTAAGGAGCACCTCCTCCCCGATTTCACCCCTGTCGGTCTCTATCGTGAGAATGTCCTCCCCCTGATGGACGGAAAGCGTGCCGATGCCATGATTCGTGAACATAAGTCCCGAGAGCAGATGCTGGGCTGTATGCTGCTGCATGTAGTCATATCTGTGCTCCCAGTCCAGGGTGATGGTAACGCTGTCACCGGCCTTAAAACGGGATGTGTCCTTCATCACATGAAGAATCTCATCACCCTCATGCAGTGTATCACTGTAGGGGACACCTTCAATCCATCCCCTGTCTCCCGGCTGGCCTCCGCCCTCCGGGTAGCTTACCGTGCGCGAAAGATAAAGGCCTTGCGGCGTAACGGCGGTAACCGTCGCTGATATGCTTTTTGCATAGGGCTCTTTATAGTAATACATCTCTGTCATCTTCTTTCCTTCCTCTCCTCACCTACCATTCTTGCAACGGGCAGCCTCAGATGCCAGTGCATCGCACAGAGGCGGAGCACTGTGACGAAGATCATTGTCAGCGTAAGCGTCAGCCGGGGATTGAAGTTCAGACGGGTCATCAGCACGAAGAGTGCCGCTCCGATTATCGCAGCCGAAGCATAGAAATCACTGGTGAGCACCGCAGGGACTTCCTTGGAAAACACGTCTCTCAGTACTCCTCCGCCAACTGCTCCGATGACCCCGGCGAAAATCTGACCGACCGGTCCGATTCCGGCCTGAAGTGCCTTCTGGGCACCGAGTGCCGTGAACACTCCCAGTCCGATTGCGTCACAGATGAGAATGATGCGCCACCGTCCTACGACCCATGGGGCAATGAAGAATACGGTCGCTCCCGTTATGATGCAGGCAATGAGGTATGAACTGTCCCGGAACGAGGCGACCGGAGTCGCTCCGATCAGGCAGTCCCTTACCATTCCTCCCGCACATCCGACAGTGATCGCGAATACAATTACACCGAGGAAGTCCAGTCTGTTACGGACACCCTTGACCGCACCTGTAATGGCAAATATGACCGTCCCGAAAATATCCAGGAAATAGATCAGCTCGTTCTGCATGGTATAAATGTAATCGTTTAAAGGGGAAAAAGCCATATATCTTTGACTTTTTCGGAAAATCAGATATCTTTCACCGTGGAGGAAAACTATGGGCAAAATCAGATCAGCATGGGAAATAGCCCTGGAAAAGACCGAGAACATACAGGTTGACAGGGAGAAACTGAAACTTGAAGAGGATATAAAGAAGGCACGCAGGGCGGCGGGAGCCTTCCTGAACGATGAGGAAAACAAGGGTGAAAGCCTTGAGGATGATCTTAATGCGATCGGAAATGATAAGGCCGTCAGGGAGGGCGTGAAGCTTACGGTGCTTCAGAACCTCACGCTGCCCCAGGACACGGTACTTACCGACCGCTATGAGCGGCTTACCGCCCTGGTAGCCCTTATTGCGGGACAGACCTCACAGGCCGTGGAGCTGATGGGACAGATAACCGGCTTCTGCAGGCAGTATCCCGAGCACAGGAAGCAGCTCATTGATCAGCTGAAGGAGCAGTTTGCCCCGATGGCCGAACAGAAGGCAGCCCAGCTCAGGGCCCAGTACGGACAGGATGTGCCCGTGTCCCTTGAAAACGATCCGGAGTTCCTGAAGCTGGCACAGACTCAGCTGGACAGGCTCTCAAAGCAGTATAACGACACACTTGAGGGAGCAAAAGCGCAGCTGAGCACCCTATTGTGATGTATCAGTTATATAATCCAAAAATTTAATTCTTTTAAAGAAAACATTTGACTGATATATCAGCCTCTGATACGATAGAAAGGCGACACATAGTCGCTTTCTATTGTTTGAGGAGGAAATATGAACAATGAAAAAACTGTAAGGCCGTTCGGGATGCGGGACAAGCTCGGCATCACGCTCGGCGACCTCGGATGCTGCTGTACGGAGCAGTTCAGGGCAATGTTCCTGACCGTATTCTACACCCTTGTGCTCCAGGTCAATCCGTTCCATGTGGGAACACTCATGCTCATCACCAAAATCTGGGATGCCATCAACGACCCGATCATCGGTGCGCTCGTTGATATGAAAAAGCCCGGGAAAAAGGGTAAGTTCATCCCCTGGATCCGCGCATTCTCCTTCCCGATGGCTGTACTCTGCGTGCTCGGCTTTGTCAATGTCAGCAACCTGGATTACGGCATCAGGATCGCATACATGTTCATCACATACGTGCTCTATGAGGCACTCTACACCTGTGTGAACGTACCCTTCGGAAGCCTTTCCAGCGTAGTCACTGATGATTCAAGGCAGAGAACGGCCCTTTCCAGATACAGAAGCCTCGGCGGAACGATCTTCATGACCGTCATCGTTATCGCAGGTCCGCTCGTGCTCTATGACAACGCCAGAAACCCCATCCCCGGAAGATTCATGATGATGGCAAGCGTCTGTGCCCTCATCGGCTTCCTCTGCCTCCAGATCACATGTGTCTGGTGTAAGGAAAGAGTCGTTTACCATGCCCCCAAGCAGCAGAAGGTCAGCTATCTCGAAGTCATGAAGAACATTGCCCACAACAGGGCTCTGCTCGGCCTCATGCTTTTCAGCTTCTTCGGTATGGTCGGTGCCTCAATCGTAAACGGCCTCAATACATACCTCTTCCGTGACTGGTTCGGCAACATTAAGATCATGTCCGTGTCAGGCATGCTCAGCACTGTCTATGCCCTCATAGTCTTTGCCATCACCCAGCCCCTTGCCAACAAATTCGGAAAGAAGGAGTGGTGTATCTACGGCGCAGGCTTCGCCGCCGCAGTCTTCGCAGTGCTCTTCTTCTTCCCGATTCACAACCCGATTCTCTTCATCGTCATCAACGGTATCTGCTACCTCGGTGCATCGGGCATGCAGGTTCTCATCTGGGCAATGGTTAACGATGCCATCGACTACCAGGAGCTCATGACCGGAAAGAGAAACGAAGGTATCGTGTACTCCGCATACTCCTTCTTCAGGAAGCTTGCAAATGCCGTTTCCGGCTCCCTTTCCAGCTTCATCCTCGGCTTCATCGGTTACAATGTCGCCTCCAACCAGCAGACTGCTGAGGTAATCGGCAGGATCTGGAAGAGCTATACCGGATTCTACGTCCTCGGTTACGGCCTTGCCATCCTCATGCTCATCGTCATCTACCCGCTCGGCAAGAAGAAGACAGAGGAAATGCTCTCTGAGCTTAAAGCAAGAAGAGCCGAAAGGGCTTCCAGATGATTACCCTTCAAACGGAATTTGCCAACAGAAAGGGAAAGATCCTCCGCGGTACCGTCACACTTCCCGGTGCCGCGGGCCCCTATCCCGTGGTGGTCAACCTTCACGGCTTCGGCGGCAGCAGGATGGGTTACAAGAGCATGCATGTCTCGATGGCCAGGGAACTGGCAGCGGCAGGCATCGCCTGTGTCCGCTATGACTTCTACGGCAATGGTGAGAGTGACGGTGAATTCGAGGAAATGACCTTCACATCCCTGCTGGAGGACAGTGAGGACATATGGGCGTGGACACTCTCCCAGAACTGGTGCGACAGAGAGCGTATGATCCTCTCAGGACAGAGTCTCGGCGGTTTCGTTGCCGCTTCAGCTGCTCCCAGAGTGAGTGAGAAGCTTCTAATTCTCATGTGCCCCGGTGCCGGAATGTGGTTCGGCTGTGCCGAGCGCAGCCGTGAGATGGAGAAGAAGGGAATCCTCTTCGGGGACATTGAAGGACTTAAGTTCTCCCACGACTTCAACTACGACCTGGCCAGGTACAACCCGTTTGAAGATGCCAAGGGAGCTTCCGCCGAAAAGGTGCTCATAATCCGCGGCACTGCCGACAAGCTGGTGGATGACCGGACATGCGAAACCTATCTGGCGCTATATCCTCAGGGCAGCGTCTATAAGAAAATCGAGAATGCGAATCACAATTTTGCATCGATAAATCACAGAAGGGAGCTAAATGAAACGATAGTCTCCTTCATAAAGGAAAATATCTGATTTTTCAGGGAGGGCGGAAGCTCTCCCTGATTTTCACACTCCTTCCCCAAGTGCTATAACCATCTCATGAAAGATGGAAAAACCACACTCAGCCTCTGGCAGAGCGCTTCGATAATTACCGGCTACGGAATCGGCGGAGGCGTGATGGCCATGCCGTATCTTGCAGAAAGAACGGCTTGATCACCGCATTCGTCATCCTCACGGTGGCACTTATTTATCTGTACCTGGGATGAACCTATATGAAGATCCGTTGTTGGCAGAGCTTTATCCCAACATCCTGTAATGCAGAAAGTTTTAACCAGGATTCTGTGGAACTCCAGCCCTCCTGAGCCCCGTGATCACCTTTACTATTCCATTGTCCTTCCTTTTGATAAGTTTATCTGGATATGGCCTGCGTTCGTATTCCATAAATGTTTCCTGCTGATGGTTTGAGGCTGCATGCATTGAGTTAAATAGGAAGAATAACACAGAACAGCGTATTTCTATTGAAATTTTTGCGGATATCCGCAGTTTTTTCAACAGAAAACCTGTACAGGGGAATCAAGGAGGGCAATCCAGGCACGGTCCGGACGAATCCCAAAACCGGTGAGCATATATCCCTGCTATGAACCTAAATGAAGCTCCTCTGGTGGCAGAGCTTTATCCCATAATACGGGAACCCTCAATGAAAGAGTGCAAAAAGGCCTCTCCGAAGAGAGGCCAGATGTTAAGGGTTAACTGATAATCAGTTGCTTGCCTTCCAGGTTGTCCAAGCCTTCTGGACTCTTTCTGCACCCTGCTTGGGTGTGCATGCACCAAGTCCGATCTCCTGGAGAACAACGTTGATCTCGTTGTAAACGTCTGAGTGGAGAACACCGTCGATAACGGGAGTGGTTGTATAGTTGCCGTAGAAAGCAGATCTCTTTGCTACGAACGGCTCAAGTCCCTTCTCGTCGATGAGCTTGTCAACGTTGACGTTGAGATTTGACGGGAATGAAGCACCGGTCTCGAGTCTGTAGGTCTGTACATACTCGCCTTCGAGGAACTTGATGAGTTCCCATGCTGCAGCCTCTTCCTTGGAGCCTGCAACGAGGTTAGCTGACATACCCCAACCTGTACCGACAACGCCGGATACTGTGTCGTGAACGACTTCACCCGGGATTGCGGGGAATGCGATCATCTCGAAGTTTGCAGCCTGATCTGCGGGAGAGATGAGAGCCTGTCCGGTTGTGATATCGGTCTGGAATGATGCTGCGGACCAGTCACCGTCAATGTAGAATGCTGCCTTACCGTTAGCGAAGTCACCGCGGTTTGAACCGTAACCGATCTGGAGAGTGTTGCGGTTGATGACGTTGCTCTTGTACATGTCATCGATGAGCTCGAGGGACTTGACGAACCAGTCATCCGTGAACTGGATTTCGCCTGCAGCGAGTCTGTCATACCAGTCTGCGCCGCCGAGACGACCGACTACGAGAGAGAAGAGACAGGACTGCATGACCCATGAATCCATGTTAGCCATACCGACAACTTCGATGCCCTTTGCATTGAGGACGGGAACCATTGCCTTCAGCTCTTCATATGTCTTGGGGATTGAGAGACCGTTGTCCTTGAGAACCTTGGTGTTGACGAACATCATGTGGGATGATGTGAGACCGTTGGGGAGCTCTGCAAGGTAGCCTGCTGTCTGAGGAGCGAGTGTTGCGGGGTTGTAATCATCAACAAGACCGTCCTTCTCGAGGAAAGGCATAAGGTCCTTGACTGAGTGGGTTGTCTGGAGAGAAGTTGATCTTCCGCCCGGCCACATATAGATGACATCAGGAAGGTTACCGGATGCTACGTAAGCTTCAACCTTCTGGTGGAAAGGCTCGTTGAAGAGGTCCTCTCTGATAACCGTGATTTCGGGATGCTCCTGAGCGAACTTATCCCATACCATTGAAATTTCATTTGCGCTGTTGGGCTCTGACATATCGATGTAGTTAAGAACACGGATAGTCGTTGTACCGGATGTCTCACCTGCACCATTAGCAAAGACCATTGCCATACCCATGACGAGTACTAAGCAGACAGCCATCATTTTTCTAAGTCTTGTCATTTTTACCTCCTTATGACAGACACCCCCACATGAGGATTAATCACTTTTTATTAGTTCATTCAGTGAACTAACTATAGTCTACAATGCTTTTCCTGATCTGTCAAATTTTTCTTTGTAAATCTTTCAGACCAGGATGCACGTAACTAACAACTTAAACCGAAAGGAATTAGCCCTTGACTGCTCCAGCGGCGACACCCTTTGTGATCTCCTTGCGGAACACGAGGTAGAAAGCCAGCATCGGGATAAGGCCGATCACCAGGGCTGCAAACTGCTTACCGAAGTCGGAAGAAAGCGCTCCTGCGAACTTCTGGACACCGACGGGAAGGGACTTGTACTTGTCGTTACTGGTCAGGATGTTGATGAGCATGAACTCATTCCACGTTCCGGTAACGCTGAGGATTGCCAGTGTGGTGGCAACGGGCTTGCCCATCGGGAAGATGATGGACGTGAAGATCTTTCCGTACTTCGCTCCGTCGATTCTTGCAGATTCGACGAGGGCACCGGGGATACTCCTGATATACTCAGTGGCAAGGTAAACACCCATCGGCATACCGATACCGATGTACGGGATGAGGACACCTATTCTGGTATCGTACATGCCCATCCAGTTGATTACCAGGAACAGGGGTACCATGATCGACTGGAGAGTCATCAGGATACCGATGACATATGAACCGTAAAGTCCCTTTGTCGTCTTCGTGTTAGGCCTGATCTTGGCAAATGCAAAGCCTGACATGAAGCTGAAGATGATGACGACGATTGTTGTAACCGCAGTGTAAAGCACTGAGTTGAAGATGAGCATCGGGAACTTACCGCGGGTCCAGGCATCGACATAGTTGATTAATGTCGGCGTGAACTTGGTTATGCTTCCGTCCGCATTGACGCGTTCAACGGTACCGGGGAAACCGAGCTTGTTGAGCTGGAACTCCGTTGTTGTCTTGAAACTGTTCAGCGTGAGCCAGATAAGGGGATATATGGCAAGCACGGTAAAAAGAATTAATATGGCATAGACACAGATCATGCCTAACCTTGATTTCCAGCTTCGGTCCTGTATGTTAGCCATTATTCCTTACCTCCGAATTTCTTTTCAACCATCTTCGTGATACCGATGAAGATGAAGCTGATTATGATCATGACCGTCGAGATGGCGTTTGCCAGCGGATAGTTCGGTGCGCCCTTGAAGGCCTTGTTGAACATGTACGTGGCAAGTACGCTGGTCCTCTCGGCAGGACCGCCTGCGGTCATGACGTAGATGAGATCGAAGCTCTTGAGTGAGCCGGAAATAGCCAGGATCGCACTGGTCACGATGACGCCTGAGAGTGCGGGAAGGATGATCTTTGAGAGGACCTGCATCTCGCTTGCCCCGTCGATCTTGGCAGCCTCGATGATGGAGGTGTCGATCTTCTGCAGGTTGGCGGTGAAGATGATGAAATATGTACCGGTGTACATCCAGAGGATAACAAAGAGAACCTTGATCATCGGGTGGTTGGACACTGCCGGTTCATATGCCGGGTTGAAGATCCTTATGAGGTCCGTCCAGGCACCGTTGGGAGCAAAGAAGCTCTTCCACAGGATACCGATTACGACCGTGGAGATTACACATGGAAGATAGATGATCGTCTGGAAGAAATCCCTGAACTTTACCATGCCCCTGTGAAGCAGGTAGGCCATTAAGAATCCGAGCGGGATCTGACCGAAGACCGAAATGAATACGATTAGCAGGTTGTTCTTGAGCGCCAGATAGAAATACTGGTCCTGGAACATTACCTTATACGCCTTGAAGCCCACAACCTTCAGCGGATTTCTTGCATTGTTGAACAGCGAACCACCCGCATAGTTACTGATACTGAGAAACAGTGAGAACACAGTCGGGAACGCCATGACGATGAAGTACATGATGAAGCCTGGCAGGATGAACATCCAGTATGCCCTCAGTTCCTCTCCTTTTGAACTGATACCTTTCTTTTTTACAGCCAACTCCTTTTCAGCCATAAAACCCTCCTTTTTTATCTATCTTAAAACCGCTTCTGTCTGTTAGCAAATGAAATCAGCTCATCCCAGCTGGGAATATCACTGTTTCCCATCAGATCAGGCACGGAAAAAATCCTTGAGAGGAACATCATTGCCGCGCCCTTGGCTCCCACCATGTCATTCTCGTAGTCGAAAATGAGTTCTGTTCCGGCAAATTCCAGTGCATCGAAAAGCGTGGGAGTCTCCTTTCTTATCGTCTCCAGCACCTTCTCCCTGTCGGCAAACGGCTTTCCATGAAGAATCATGCACTTGAAGTCCATCACTACCAGAAGAGGGACGAATGAGATCATCGTATCCCTGAACCAGCTGCGATAGGCCTCCTCATCATCGATTGTTTTCTTAAGCAGCTCCACGGGAAGTCCGTTCTGGGTCTCGTTTCCCTTGTACCACGACACGGAGCAGAACTCTCCGGCCTTGAAGTGGGAGCCGTGGTAGACCTTACCGTCGATAAGGACGCCGATACCGAGACCGATACCGATGCGGTCATTGAAGAGATTGGTGTCCTCATGGTAGTCAGCCACCAGCACAATGGCGTTCTCGTTCTCATGGTGCTCATATTTCACCAAATCCCACCAGGCAGCGCAGTTTGCATCGTTTTCCACATAGACGGGAAAATCATAGCGGGAACGCACGAAGTTTCTCAGGTTGAACTTCTCAATCTTGAACGGATTTGAATAAACAATCTCCCCGGTGGTCCCTGAGATCACGCCGGGAATGGAAAAGCAAATGGCAAGCACGGGAGTCGTCACCCTGTCCCCATGGGTCCTGAACGCCTTCTGAAGCAGGCTCCAAACCATCTCCTCGAAGGAGATGTCCCCGAGGCTGCCCTTCTCCTCATAAAGCGTCTTTCCGGACAGGGACAGTATCGCAATCCTGTAATGGGAGGGCTGGATGTCTATTCCGAAGACACAGCCGAACTCATCATTTATCCTGAGCAGGATCGGCTTCCGTCCGCCCTGAGAGGGAGAACCCGTGGTCTCCCCCTCAAGGACGACTCCGGAATCCAGCAAAAAGGAGATTATGTTGGTCACAGTGGAACGATAAAGATGGAGGGAACGGGAAATGTCGACGCGGGAAATCTCCCCCTTTCTCCATATAGTCTCAGTGACCAGTGCGGTATTGGTGTTTTTCTGAAACATGTTATTGTTTATCGGCATTGTTCCTCCGGAATTTGTTCGCTCACTGTACAAACTCAGTATCACCTCTGTTACCCCCTCCTGTCAAGGAAAAAATATCTTTGTTCAGGCCGTGAACAAATTCTTTGACAAATATCCGATCCCCTATTAAGCTATTCAGGAAAGGAAGGTATGAAAATGAGTATGGATTTCAGCAGTGATTTTCTTTTTGGATGCGCCACCGCATCTTATCAGGTTGAGGGTGCCGCCTTTGAGGACGGCAGGAAGCCGTGCATCTGGGATACTTTCGCGGCAATTCCGGGGAAGGTATGGTGCGGAGATGACGGTAAGGTCTCTGTTGATCAGTACCACCGTTATAAAGAGGACGTTGCCCTCATGGCCGATCTCGGCTTCCAGGCATACCGCTTTTCGATCGCCTGGCCGAGGATAATTCCCGACGGTCGCGGAAGCGTCAATGAAAAGGGAATTGCCTACTACAGGGCTCTCTGTGAGGAGCTGCATGCAAAGGGCCTGAAGGCCTATGCCACGATTTACCACTGGGATCTCCCCCAGAGCCTCCAGGATGAGGGCGGATGGGCAAACCGCCGGATCGCATATGACTATCTGGAGTACGCAAAAGCGTGCATAATCGCCCTAGATGACGTGGTTGACGGCTGGATCACGATAAACGAGCCGTTCTGCATCACCTGGCTTAGCTATCTCTACGGAGGACATGCCCCCGGCTACACTGACATGTCCCTTGCCACAAGGGCCGTTCACCACGTGAACCTGGCACACGGCCTCATCATGGACTGGTACAGGAAGCAGGGTTATACCAAGCCCATCGGCATAACGGTGAATCCCCAGACTCCCAGGCCCGCAACCAGAAGGCCGGAAGATGTGAAGGCCGCTGCACTGGCCCGTGCCTTTGAGACCGAGGTTTTCCTCGGCCCTTATACGGGAAAGGGATATCCGGAAATCCTGGCTGAACGCGGCATCACATTCCCCGTCGAGGAAGGAGATTTGGACCTCATCTCGATCCCCGTCGATTTCTTCGGTATCAACTACTACAATGAATACCCCGTAAAAGCCGTATCCGAGGGACTCGGATGGCAGCAGCAGCCCTTCTGGGAAAGAAAAACAGACATTGGCTGGCCATGCGATGCATCAGGTCTCGTAAGACAGCTTAAGTGGCTCGATGAATACACAGGCCATAAGCCTCTGTACATCACCGAAAACGGCAGTGCGGAAGCAGATGTCCTGACTCTCGACGGAAGAGTCCATGACAGGGAGAGAATCGATTACATCCATAAGCACCTCGAGGCATGCTCCGATGCCATCAAAGCCGGTGTGGATCTCAGGGGATATTTCGTCTGGTCCTTCATCGACAACTATGAGTGGACAGAAGGATATTCGAAACGTTTCGGTGTGGTCTATGCCGACTACAAGACACTGAAACGCTATCCGAAGGACAGCGCATACTTCCTGCGTGACGTGATCGCGGGATACGGAGAGTGAACAGAAGGGGACCCTAAGCGGTCCCCTTTCTCTCATATGCCCAGCAGCAGGAAGAAGTTTGCAGCAATGTAGGTCGTCATCACTGCCATATCCGAACAGCTTCTGACACCGGTCTGCCCCAGCACGATCATGGAATCGGAGACGATGAACAGCGCTGCCCCCACAGAGGCTGCCAGAGCCTTCGGTTCGGGGCGGAAGGAGGCGAACACGGGAACGGTCATCATCCCGAGGAGAAGGAGGTAAATTACTTCCTTTACCCCTGCCCTGCCTGATCTGACCATAAGAGTGATGAAGACCACATGGCAAAGCAGTGCCAAAGCCATTCCGATCGGAGAAAAACCCATTGAAAGGAAATATGAACCGTAAAGCAGGTGTCCGCAGGCAAAGCACAGCGCCCCTGCAGTGAGAAAGATGCTTTTCTCAGCAAACAGCATGAACACGTCACCGACAGTGTAGAAGAATGCAACGGCGATGAGTATGGGCGAAGATGCCCCCATTGCGTAAAAAAGGGATGGAATGATGAATGGTTTCGTTATCCGCCTGAGGATCAGGCTGTCACTGGCAAGTGAGTACAGATGTAAGGCACAGACTAATGCAGAAAGAAAAATTCCCATGGCTTAATCATACCATGGGAACCTGAAAACACAAGGAGTGTCAGTCTATGAGGATTTCCTCAAAGACATCGACCAGCGGCTGATAGTCACCGTCAATTGCGGCAATCGAGCCCTCGAGCATCCTGTCAGGATCGGCTTCGGACCACTCCACGTCGTGTCCGGCCTCTCTGATGAGTTCGTAGAAGAAGAACCTGATCACCCTGCCGTTACCTTCACGGAAGGGATGAAGGGCCTCACTTTCACCCATGTAGAATGCCAGGTCGTTGATGAAATCATCCCTGTCAGTCTGGTTCTTCAGGAAGTTGTCTGCCGAGAGCTTCTGGAAGATATCCTCAGCCATCCTCTCAATCTGATCGGGGCGGCAGAATTCCTTGCTCTTTGAGGCCTGTACGTTCCTTATCTCACCGGCGGAGGGATAAAGATCTCCGAAGAAGTTGCTGTGAAGTGCCTGTAGGTATGAGAATGAAAGGTGCATGTTCAGCGGAGATGCAAACAGCTCTGCGGTCCTGACATTCACAAAGAACCTCTCGGTCTGCCTGAGCAGCTCCCTGTCCCTGATGTTAAAGTAATTCACAAGACACTTGGTTCCCTCATAAAGGGACTGCTCGTCATCCACTGCTATATAGTTGGCATCAAGCCCATTATCATCTATGTATTGTCTTATTGCCGATTCAGCGCTGATTTCCCCGCACAGTATGTCGGATAATATCGCTTCCTCACTGTCAGATAATGTAAAACCTTCCAGTTCACACGTAAACCGGATGTAGTCCATACACCGGCTGACTTCGTCATTTCTCATCAGAACCTGCCTCTTGAGTATACGCCGTATACTTGTCTTTTTTTCCCTTTGCCTTTGAAACGGGGTACTTCACCGCATTTCTGGCGAGTTTGGAAAGAATAATGTCCTCGACATCATATCCCATCACGGAAGCAAAACGCAGACAGTAGATCATTATGTCCGCCAGTTCCTCCTTAAGCTCTTCAGGGTATTCCTCAACGGCTTCACTGGCTGTTCTCCACTGAAACAGCTCCAGCAGTTCACTGGCTTCCAGCGAAACGGAGATTGCAAGGTCCTTGGGGTTATGATACTGTCCCCAGTCCCTCTCCTCAGCAAACCTATCGATGGCTTTGGTGATGTCTTCGATCATATAATTCATCAATATAATGGTTAATTCCCTGTACGTCAACAAAAGACAGGAGGCCCTGAGGCCTCCTGGTTCCGTCTGAATGAGTTTATCAGAAAGTGAACGCCATTGAGACGCGACCGCTGACATCGTGCTGTTTTGCGCTAACCTTATTCATGAAATAAGCATAGTTGACATCGAGTCCGATACCGAAGGTCTTACCGAAATTGAATCTGACTCCGGCATTTGCGGAAGGAGCGATCATGAGTCCAACCTGCTTGCTGTTGAAGAACGGAAGCTTCCAGTTGGCGAGGTTGTCAGCATTGGCACCGCCGAGTATAAACCTTGCACCGGCTCCGACATGTGCCGTGACGCTGCCACTGCCGAAGGTAAGGGCAAGCATCGGCTCAGCATAAAGCTTCTTGGCGTAGCTTGAAAGCGAGATGATGTTCGAAGGATTAGCGAAGAGATCGCCATAGGGCATCAGGAGACCTAAATCAGCACCGAGGTTGATCTGGAGTGTAAGACCTGCGCTCTTTCCGAAGGAAACGATGTTCTCGAAACCGAGACCTGTTGTCAATGTGATGGTGTTGAGTTTGCTGCTGAAATCAGCTGTTCTGATACCTGCGCCGCCACCGAGTGAGAGGACGAATCTGTAAGAAGCCTTCTCCTTTACTGCAGGAACTGCAACGGGTTCAACCGTAACCTCAGCCACGGGAAGGACAACTTCCTCAACGGGTGCGGGAGCGGGTTCCTCGGCAACCGGTGCAGGTGCTTCCTCAACAACCGGAGCGGGAGCTGCAGTGACTGCCTCTGCAGGAAGTTCCACATCCTCGGGAAGTGTCACGACAGGGATTTCCTTTGAAGGAGCAGGCTGAGCGGGGGCTTCCTCTGCGGGGGCTTCCTCTGCGGGAGCTTCCTCTGCGGGAGCCGGAGCGAAGAGAATGTTTACGTAATCGAAGAGATCTCCGATGACTGCAGTACCGACATATTCGACATCTTCATAGGAGGCACCTTCAGGAATCGTGATGACTGCCTTGCCGTTTCCGAGGAGCTCATAGAAGACTCCGTCCAGGAAGCGGGCATTGCGCCCATAGGTGAAGGCGATGAAGTCAATGGCCTCTGCATCGGTCACGAATGAAGGATATGTGACCTCGAGCTGGCCGGGAATGAACTTCCAGGAGATGGGATATCCGTAAACGGAAACTGAACCATAAACGGGTTCAGGTGCTGTGACGGCTTCCTCGGCTGCCACGGCTTCCTCAGCAGGTACTTCGGCTGCGGGCTCTGCCACGACTGCCTCTTCGGCCACGACGGGTTCCTCGATTTCGGGAAGAACGGGAATGATCGGCTCGGATGTGGCTGATGCGGAACCTGACCAGTAAAGTCCGTCATAGGACTGCTGGAGATAGAGCGTATAAGCCTGACTGCCGTCAAGATCCGTCTTTTCGTAGTAGGTCACATCGCTGGTGACGACGGTCCAGCCGGTCGGATCCTCTCCGCCAAGCTGATATCTGAAATACTTAACATCCGGATCAGAGAGCAGCCACTCCCAGGTAACTGCAACCTGAGCGGCAAAAACCGGTGTGACAAGCATCATGATCATTGCGATCATAACGATGAGTTTTCTGGACTTCATAAAAACCTCCTGGGGTTACCATCCCTCAACAATACTGAATTATAAATATTACAAGCCCAAAGAGGCAAGCATATTTTGGCCTTGCAATGATAAACATTACTCACCTCTAATAGTAACATACTGCAGGCTTGAGTAATAGATTTTTTTCATATATATATTAGCTATGAACAGACTTGCTTCAGTCGCCGTATTCTGCGGCTCATCCTTCGGCAATAATCCGGTTTACAGGGAAAAGGCGGCAGAACTGGGCAGGGTCCTCGCTTCATCAGGCATAAGGCTGGTATACGGAGGCGGTTACAGGGGACTCATGGGTGTCATTGCGGAATCGGTCAGACAATCAGGAGGAAAGGTAACAGGCGTCCTCCCTAAGGTATTCGATGATCCGAGGGTGAGATTAAAGGACGTGGAGGATGAACTGATCATCGCATCAGGCATGCATGAACGCAAAAGCATGATGTATGACCGCTCCGATGCCTTCATCATATTTCCCGGCGGAATCGGGACCCTGGATGAGTTTTTCGAGATATTTACCTGGAGACAGATCGGACTCCACGGGAAGAACATCGCCCTTTACAATATATCAGGATATTTCGACCGCCTGCTTGAATTCCTCATGGAATGCCGTGACAGGGGCTTCATGAAACAGGAAGTCCTCTCATCACTCATCGTCAGTGACGACGCTGCCGACATCATGCATCAGCTCAGGGTAAAGGAGACCCCACTGCCATCAAAAATCTGAAACTGAACGGAAGAACTCTGCTGGACTTCATATACATCATCGCAGGCTCAGCCCTTACAGGACTTTCCATAGCCCTTTTCACAAACCCGGCACGCATAGCACCGGGCGGGGTTTCGGGTCTGGGCACGCTGCTTTACCACACACTGGGCATAGATGTCGGAGTGACCATATTGGTCCTCTCCATCCCGATATTCCTGCTTGGAATGAAGCTTTTCGGCAGTTATTATGGGGCAAAGTCCCTTCTGGGGACATTGGCACTCTCCCTTTTCACATCCCTCTGGTGCCGTATCTTCGGCTATGAAGGCATACTCGATTACTCAAAAGACATGAATGTCTGGCTGAGCTGTCTCTACGGAGGCGTGCTTGCCGGAACCGGAATAGGACTTGTGATGAAATCGGGCAGCAATACGGGAGGTACCGACATCATCGCCCTCATAATCTCCAGGTATACCCACATTCCCGCAGGAACCTCTCTTCTGATCGTTGACGGAATCATCATAGCGGCCTCGGCATTCGTTTTCTCAGTTGAAAGCGCACTTTATGCCATAGTGGTAAGCTACATAGTCTCGCTCATGATAAATAAGATAGTCCTGTCCTCGGGAACGGGATATGCTCGTACCGCCTACATCATTTCCGCCCGGCTTGACGAGATCGGAGATTTCATCATCAGCGAGCTCGACCGCTCAGGCACCATCATTAATGCCAAGGGGCTTTTCTCAAAGGAAGACAGGCCCATGCTCATGGTCGTGCTCCCCAACTACACCATCGCCCGTCTGGTCAGATTCGTCCATGAAAAAGATCCGGAGGCCTTCATGACCATCATAGATACCTATCAGGTGCTGGGAGAGGGCTTCACTCCCCTCGGGCAGGCCGTTGAGGAACAGAAAAAAGACGTTACGCAAGGGTGAAAACCGAAAAAGGAATAAGGAGCCCTTTTCATTTTTTTCAAAACACGCTATGCTGTTAAAACGTTCGGGCAGTAGTTCATTTGGTAGAATGCATGGTTCGGGACTATGTGGTAGCTGGTTCGATCCCAGTCTGCCCGATATGAAAGAAGCGGTTTTTCAGGCCGCTTCTTTCTTTTTGTCCTGACTAATGCAGCTTCTTCCTGATGTCGGACAGTCTGTTAAGGGCTTCGTTCAGTGTCTCTTCCCTCTTGGCAAAGTGGAAGCGTATAAAGTTGTTCACGTTCTCCCTGAAGAAACAGGAACCCGGTACTCCGCCCACACCGACCAGTCTGGCAAGATCCTCAGCGAACCTGAGGTCGCTGTCGTAGCCGAAGGAAGACACATCCATAAGCACGTAATATGCTCCCTGGGGGACGGTGTAACTGCACCCGATAGTGTCCAGTCCCTTGAGAAACAGATCTCTTTTTGCAGTATATGTTGCCCTGAGGCCATCGTAATAGGAATCAGGGAACTCCAGGGCCGGGATAACCGCTTCCTGTAAGGGTGCGGCGGCACCGACAGTCAGAAAGTCATGGACCTTCTTGACACGCTCGGTTATTTCGGGAGGGGCTATGACATATCCAAGCCGCCATCCCGTGATTGAGTAGGTCTTGGAAAGGGATGAGCATGAAAGGGTTCTGTGCCACATTCCCGGCAGTGTTGCGAAGTAAGTATGTGCATTGGGCTCATATACAATGTGCTCATATACCTCATCGGTGATTACGAATACATCGTACTTTTCAGCAAGGAAGGCAATGTACTCCAGTTCAGCCCTGGTGAAGACCTTTCCGCAGGGATTGGAAGGATTGCAAAGGATCAGGGCTTTGGGGTGCTGTCTGAAGGCGTCCTCCAGCACCTCGGGATCGAAATTGAATTCAGGCGGTACAAGGGGAACATAGAGCGGGACCGCGCCTGAAAGGATCGTGTCCGCCGTGTAGTTCTCATAGAAGGGAGAGAAGATGACTACCCTGTCACCGGGGTTTACCACCGTCATCATTGCAGCCATCATCGCTTCGGTGGAACCGCAGGTCACTGTGATCTCAGACTCAGGATCGATGTCACGGCCCATGAACCTCTTCTGCTTTGCCGCAAGGGCCTTTCTGAAGCCGGGGGCTCCCCACGTGATCGAATACTGGTGGAAATCCTCATCGGCGACCTGCTTCAGCCGCTCCGTGATCTCCCTTGGCGGCTGAAAGTCGGGAAATCCCTGGGAAAGGTTTACTGCCCCATACCGGTTGGATATCCTCGTCATCCTTCTGATGACCGAATCGGTGAAACCTGCGGTTCTCAATGATAAATCCTGCATGTCCAGAACCTCCTTACATAGACAGTGCCAGAGTGTATACGGCATTCATCGTCCTTATGATTTGCCTTCTCGTTCTCATCCAGCTCAAGCTCAATTATACTCTCTATCCCGTCAGCACCCAGGACACATGGCACTGAAAAGAAGGTATCACGATGACCGTACTCACCGTCAAGACAAACGGACACGGGAATGATTCGGTGCTCATTGTGAAAAACTGCCCTGACCACTTCCGCGGAGTTCGGTCCCTCATCAATGGATGAATATGATGCCATCGCATTCGGTTGTCCCGCAATGGGCGCAGATGAACTGTAGGAAGGTGAATTCGGACCCATGTTCACTTCATGCGAGGAAAAACTTGAGGGAAAGGAAATCGCCCTGTTCGGTTCCTATGGCTGGGGTGACGGTGAATGGATGAGAAACTGGGAGGATAACTGCAGGGCTGACGGGGCTGATCTGGCGTATGAGAGTGTCATATGCAACGAAACACCCGATGAGGAAGGCCTTTCAGCGTGCAGGCTTCTCGGTGCGGCACTTGCGTGACAAGTCAAAACGGAGAGAGAATTTTCTTCCTATCTGAATCCAGATGAAAAATGCGGACTTTTACAGGTCCGCATTTATTGTTCCCGGCGGGAATCGAACCCGCATCGAAGGCTCCGGAGGCCTACGTATTATCCATTATACTACAGGAACCGCTGGTAGGTTATTCTATCAGAGGGTTTGGTTTTTGTTAAGATGCCTTTTATTACCTCACGGTTTCCAGAAGAAAGCTTACGGGTCTCACTCCGTCATTGCATGAGATGACAGCAGTATAGGGATTCTTCATCCACCCGTCGAATAAATCACCGCCGCCTGAAGCAAGGGCAAAAATATAGGGATAAAGATCATGCCAGGCACTCTGACAGAAGCCCTCAGGACAGAGTGCGTCACAGCTTATGAAAACATCGCCTTCCCTTACCGGGCAGGCATCCCTCATGGGATTCTCGTACATTGCCGCAAGATCCTCATGAAAGACCTTCTTCACGGCCGTTATCCTTACTTTTTTCATACTCACAGAGTATAGTGCAGCAACAGGCCAGGATAAAGAAAAACATTTCCGTTTTGGCCGTTACCGATTATATTCATGGCATGACCAACATCGTCGATTACACCGGATCATATCTTTATACATTCAGACAGAAGGGCTTCAATGAACTTGATGCCCTTGCTCTCTCATACCTTTCATACTTCCGCTTTCCCTCACGGTTTACGGCCCTGAGGTCGAATGAAGGGATGAAGCTGAGGGATCTGAACCTTGCGGAACACTATGAGATGTATTTCAGCGGGACGTTCGATGCGAAAAGCTCGAAGGAACTGTTCCGGAACATGACTTCATCACCGCGTTACAGGGACGTTACGGTGAAATATGTGACAGAAAAGCTTGATGAGGCGAGGGAGAAGCAGTTTGCAGCCCTCTGCTTTGAGCTTGTCCCCGGCACGCTGGCAGTAAGCTTCCGGGGAACGGATGCTTCCTTCACCGGCTGGAAGGAGGACTTCAACATGTCATTCACCTTCCCCGTTCCCTCTCAGAAAGAGGCAAAGAAGTATCTTGAAAAGGTTGCGGGGGACAGCGACAGGATATATGTCATGGGGCACTCCAAGGGTGGTAACCTGGCAGTGTATGCCGCAATGATGGCAAGGGAGGACGTGAAGGCCAGGATTAAGAGAATCTATTCACTGGACGGCCCGGGTTTCCCCGGGGAAGTGCTGAAGGGCAGTGAATTCAGGAGCATATCGTCAAGACTTGTGAAGATAGTACCCCAGTCCTCGATAATAGGACTGCTTCTGAAAAATCCGGATAGACTGAAGATCGTGAAGAGTTCATCCATCTCCCTCTTCCAGCATGATCCATATACCTGGCTCGTGGAGGACAATTCCTTTAAGGAAGCCTCAAAGCTTTCACCCGAGGCCCTGCGATTCAACAGGAAGATCGATGCGGCACTCTCCACAATGGAAAGTGATGAAAGAAGGAAGTTCGTCGACACGCTCTTTGAAATCGTATGTTCCACGGGAGCCGCCGACACCGATGACTTCTTCAAGCATTTACCCAAAACCCTTCCCTCATCACTTTTGGCCTACTCCAGACTCAGTGATGAGAAGAAGGATCTGATGAAGCAGGCATTTTCGGCCATGAGAACCCTTAAGTGAAGGAAAAGACTATGCCGACAACTGCCGATGCTGCTATGAAGATGATCGGGTGAAGGCCCTTGGTCTTCTTCACCTTATTCGTAAGTATCCATAATATTACGGCCAGGATGATGCCCTTGATGTTCACTGCCTCAATGCACCAGCCCGCAGTCCTTATAACCTCCTCATAAAAGAGGTTTGCGACGGCAACGGTAATTCCTGCCGCTGCGATCAGGGCTGCCGAGGTGGGTCTGAGTCCATAGAAGGCACTGTTAACATACTTATTGTCCCTGAAGCTCTTGAGGAAGGAAGCTATTATGAGGATGACTATTATCGATGGAGCGACAAGTCCCAGGGAGGCCACTGCGGCTCCGAGGACTGCAGTCGGGATTCCCGCCACATCCATTCCGGTCACGTAACCGACATAGGTTGCCATGTTGACCCCGATGGGCCCGGGAGTGGACTCGCTTACCGCGATCATGTTGAAAAGGTCTGCCTGCGTGAACCATCCGGTCCGAGCCGAAATGTCATAGAGGAAGGGAATGGTGGCCATACCGCCGCCGACGGCAAAGAGTCCGACCTTGAAGAATTCATAGAAAAGCCTGAAAAAGAGCATCATTTTCCCTCCCCCTTAAAATTCTGTATCACGATTCCGAGAACGGCCGCAATGATGACGAAAATGACGGGATTGAGCGACGTGAAGTATGCCAGCGACATGACGGCGATGAATATTACAAGCGTTGCCTTATCGACGATGGCCTTTCTGAAAAGCTTAATGACCGCATTGAGGATGAGGACGCAGACACAGATCCTGATGCCTGCAAAGGCCTTCTGGACCACGGCCAGGTGGGAGAAGGTCTCAATCACACCGGCAAGGAGCGTTATTATGAGAAAGGACGGGAAGACAAGCCCGAGCGTCGCTATGATTCCACCGGCAACCCCGCCCTGCTTCTGTCCGATCATGGTGGCAGTGTTCACCGCTATGATTCCAGGCGTGCACTGCCCGATGGCAAAGTAATCCATTATTTCCTCATCGGTCGCCCACTTTTTCTTCTGGACGACCTCCCGCTGGAGGATCGGGAGCATTGCATATCCGCCCCCGAAGGTCATCACGCCCATTCTGGCGAAAGTAACGAATAAGTCAGCATATAAATTCATGAAAACAATTCTGAGGTATTTGAGCTTTCTTTTCCAGTAGGAAAGAGCACTCTTTCACTCTCATAGTCGATGCCTGCCTTTCCCGCCTGAGATGCGAGGATGGATGTCCTGAGTCTGTAGGACACGCCGTCCTTCACGAAGTTGGTCGCACACTGCCTGAAAATAAAGGAAACATCGTGCCTTACGCACTGATCCCTGATATCCAGGACCCAGGAGTAGTCCATCACCCTTCCATCCGTATCGGCTTCCCCTCCGACAGTCACAAAATCGATTTCAGGAAGATACCTTTCCAGATCGACAGGACCCACCAGCGGCTGTGCCGTGATCCCCCTGTGCTTTATGGGAAGGGATGTGAAAATGCCAAGACGTTCATCGGCTGTACGCTGGTCCTCAATGGTGCAGCATACATAGACGTTGTCATATCCGTCGCCCCAGTCGGGAGGAAGGCACTTCTCAAACCTCGTGATGCGCTTGGTGAGAAAGAGAAAGGAACAGTCCTGACGTTCCCTTATCATCTTCCACGCCTCACCTCTCCAGCCATCTGCCTCCTCAATGAGGAAATCAGAGGAGAAGCAGAGCCAGACGAGACCCGGCTTCATTTTATATTCCCCATTCCGTTTCCTCTCCACGGGACGGTAAAACTGCGGAGTTCTCGTGATGACGGAAGTATCGACACCTCGTTTCGCATCACCCTTATGGATGTAGCAGTGAAGGCATCCGGTGCTGCACTTCCGGCATCCCCTCCAGGGATTCCAGAGGGAAGGCATCAAAGGTAATCCTTCAGAAGCTTTTCCGCTTTCTTTTCGTTAAGAATCTCATGGGTGATGAGCCTTCCGTCCTTAAAGAGGCTGAAGGTGGTCCAGACTGCGGGAGATGACAGGGCATCCTCATGGGATTCAATCTTCCTGACCTTAAGCTCCACACCCCTGTCCCGGAAGAACTTCACTGTCTCGGGGACATATTCCGCCGTGTACGGACATGCATCGCTGTATACCAGCAGAAAACCCTTCCCCTCATCATGCCGGTGCTCAAATGAGGGTTTCGGAGCATCAGGAGCGAAGGGAAGATACAGTAGGTCAAAGTACGGTGCTGCCCTATCCGCAACTGAAAATCCATGCTTTTTCAGGAAAGCCGGATCGGAAAGAAACGGTTTCTTTCTCTCCGATGAGATGCACGTAAGCCCGCAGAAACCTTTCTCACGCGCATCCCTGATGCACGCTTCAAGCAGTTCTGATCCATAACCATGTCCCTTCAGAGAGCCCGATACCCAGAAGCATGAGACGTGCATATAGCCGGGTGCGCTGACGGGAAAAAGGGATACATCGGCGGGAAGATACTCGATGAAGCACTTTCCCCGGGCATCGGCTTTGAGGAACACAAGTCCCCTGTCCATCATATTTCCGAGGTAAGACTTCTTCGTCACGACCTTCACGTCATCATCCTTTGCGATCGCACAGCATATGTGCTCCTTACGGATATTATCATGAGTCAGCTTAACGTAATCCACCACGCCTCCTGACAGGGTGCCTTATGACGGTCCTTAGCTTTTCCGGTGCGCATTTTCTGGGATCCGACAGATAGATCTCGTGGTGAAGCCTTATAGGCGAAAAATCCAGCTCATAGCCGTTTTCAAGGGCAAAGTCATCCATAACCTTCACCGTGGCAGGCTCATCATCAAAAGCTCCCACATGCATGATCTGAACACAGAGCCCCTCATCGGCAGTGAGAAGCTCTGCCTTCGAGACATCAATGTTCTTTTTCCTTTCAGCTTCCCTTACCGCCCACTGAAACACATCCTCTGTGACAAAATCAGGCACCCTGATCATCGAAATCCAGTGAAATTCATCCTTGCGGGAGTAATCGACGCCGGAAATCCCCTCCTGATACCACAGTCCCTCAAGTGGAGGAACGACATATTCGAAGTACCCCTCGATCATGTGGCCTCCCTTAGGACTCATCTTAATTGTGTATGCAAGCGCATAGAGAAGTCCGACTGCCTTTTTGTAGTCCCCTTCCTCATCATTGGGGTTTCCGAATCCCCTTACCGCAAGATACTTCATCGGAGGCACGGTCACAATGCCCGGCTTTCCGGAAGGAAGGTAGAATTCCTTATATTCCTTTTTGAAGTCAAATGCCATTATTCATTCTCCCCTGTATGGTAAAACCCTCCCGTATGGAAGTTCTCATTGCCAAGGCTTTCCGCCTTAAGGTGGAACAGCACGCACCCGTCGGGGCACACCAGATCCTTCTCATACGCAGAAGATCCTCCCACCTTCGTAAGGTCACCTCCGCTTCTTACCGCTTCCATGATGGGATAGAGCATCATCATTGTCTTGGAGCATATGCCGTATCCCTGATTGTTGACCGGACAGCCGTATGTGCACTTATACACATCCCCCACCTCCTCACCGTTACGGCAGTAATGTTCGGTCTTACTTCCCCGCAGGAATCCCGTAACGGTAACGGTGAATTCATACTCCTCGTCATACCACTTTTTCATGGATCCTCCTCATAGACAGACAGAATCTCAGCTGCCCTCTGCTTTATAAGATTAACAAGATGTTCAGGGCCCAGAACCTTCACCTGACGGCCGAAGGTAAGCATCCAGCTAAGGATCCCTTCCTCGTCGGAAAGCTCCGGATAGGGGACAATGCGGGGAGTAAACACTTCACCCTGAAGGGGAGATGTCATTCTTGATAGCTTGAAAAGCCTGAAGTCCTCCCTCACCCGGCACCAGGCCCAGAGGTACCAGCTGCTCCAGCGGAATACCAGATAGTATGGCTCCACGCACCTCTCGCTTTCCCCCTTCGGGGATGAGTAGGTGAAGGTCACGCACCTTCGTGCGGCTATGGAACGCTCGATCAGGGAGATCTTCCTCACTGTCTCCTCGCCGCCCCACGACCTCAGGTCTATGAGCATGTGACCGCTTCCGGAGAGGTATGAAGATGAGCCCTCCTCCAGCTTTTCCATAAGCAGGGTGTACGATTCATCACCGGTTGCCGAGGCCAGACCTCTCAGGGCAGAGAGCATCATCCCGGTCTCCTTTTCCGAGAGCAGTGCATGATCAAGGGTGAAGCCCTCCATCAGGCTTACACCTCCGCCATGCCCCTGCATTGTCCGCACGGGTATACCTGCCATCGAAAGCGCTTCAATGTCGCGGAGGACAGTACGCCTCGACACCTCGAAAAGCCTTGCCAGCTCTGCAGTGCTGATATTCTTTCTCTTCAGCAGCACCGCTGCCATTCCCATGAGTCTTTCTGTCTTCACATGGGAAGTATAAGGCATAAAACATGACTTCTGTGTGTCATGTTTTCTTCATTCTCATCCAGTTCCTTACCGCATCCATCTCGGAAGGTGTATGAAGCCAGTGATGGGAGCCTTCAAGGAAGGTGACATCGGAAAAGACCCTTTCCGTTACGACTGTATTCATGACCTCATCAAGACTTCCCGCAATCACATGGGTGGGGACCCTCCAGTCTTCCCTGCTGTTCCTCACATAAGTAAGGTACTCCCAGGAAAGCTCCCCGATGGTCCCCTTTTCCATGAGCTCATCCTCACTCACTCCCGCACTTTCCATCATCGAAAGGATTAATGCCTCCATATCGGAAACCGGGGAAATGAAGAAGGCTTCCTTCACCCGGGAAGACAGCCCTGAGCTCATGAAGAAAAACGCACCGATGCTGACTGCTATAAGGGTGAAATCCATTCTCTCACCGATGAAGGCCCTTACTTCCTCCCCGAAGTCCCAGGGAGTCTCGCTTTTGTAATCAAAAGAGACTATTTCCTCTCCCGGAAACACGCTGCGGTAAGCTTCCGCTTCCCCTGCATTTCCGCCTTTACCATGAATGAATAACACCATTTTCTTCTACTCCAATCGATATTCCATTTCAGCTTCCGAGGGGACAAATCCGAACTTCTCATAACAGGGTCTTCCCATATCCGTAGCTTCCAGTGAGACTGAGGTGACACCCCTTTTACGGGCTTCATCCATAAGGGCCGTGAGGATCCGGGTTGCCACACCCCTCCTCCTGAACTCCGGCTGAGTATACATGTTCATTACATATGCCTTCTTCCCTGATGGATTCTGATAAGTCGGCATCAGGGCATGGAAACACACGGAGCCGCACCCGGCAAAACATCCGTCAGCGTAAGCATAAAGAGTGACATGGTCTCCTGTATCAAAGAAGCTCCTGCTTTCCCTTTCAACTTCCTTCATGTCAGTATTATCGGACAGTTTATTTGCCGCACGGAGCACCCTGGATCTTAATGAAACGAATTCTTCCCTGTCCTCAGCCTTTTTCAGTATTATGTTCATTTTTTCTTCCTCGCAGGTATATCAGCAATCCGGTAATGTCCGCAGCTGCCCATCCGATAGGGACAGCAATCCACACACCGGTAACGCCAAGGACGGTCAGTGCAGGTAGAGTATATGCCAGGACCACCCTGATGCCAAGGGAAATTATCGTGAGTACCAGACTGATGAGTGGTCTTTCCAGGGCCCTGAAGAGCCCGTAAAGGATGAACAGAAGTCCGATGAGCACGTAGAATGCTCCCTCGATCCTGAGATACTTCACTCCTTCCGCAATAATGGCCTTTTCTCCCGTGAAAAGCTCCATCAGGGTTTCCGCTGCCACAAAGATAATGAGGGAAGCCAGTGCGCAGTACAGGGCCGAGATGACCACACCTGAAAGAAGGCCCTTTCTCACCCTGTCGCTCTTCCCGGCACCCCTGTTCTGGGCAAGGAAGGTGGAAACGGCACTTCCGAAGTCCTGGGCAGGCATGTATGCAAAGGCATCTATCTTCACTGCCGCGGCAAAGGCAGCCATGATGACAGGGCCGAAG
>JALEVV010000032.1 GCA_022788185.1 Spirochaetales bacterium
CATAATGACGGAAAGAGCCCGGGAATCCCGGGCTCATGGTGTCAAAGCTGACGTTATCAGATCTTGTGGACCTCGAAATATGCCTGGCTGACTCTTGATAATCAGGACTCCAGACTCCTGCAATCAACTATAGAGTCAACATAAACAGAAGTCTCCCTGATGCTATATACAATCTTGTATCTTTTGGCAAATACAGCACGTCTGTATTTACCTTTAGGCAGATTCAGGTCTTCTTCAACCTGAAACTGCATTGGATTTTCCCTGAGTTTGTTAATCACTGTATTAAACTCCTGCCTCAGGATTTTTGCGGCCGGCAAACTTACATACGATAGAAACAGAGTGTGCCTAAGAAGCATTTCACGTGCCCTTTTGGATATGATAACTTCATACATCATATTTTTTTTTCCGCTTCAGCTATCAATAAGTCCATATCCCTTAACACATCATCGCTGGAAAATCCTTTGAAGCCATCATTTCTTTCCTGTTCTGCAAGCAAAAGATCAGCGTACAGTCCATTCTGTGATGTAAGAGACAGACTTAGCGGAACTGATTTTTCCCGCACAATCTGCTGTAAAAGCATATTGAATGTGCCATTCAGAGTGAGCCCCAGCTGATTCAGAATTGCTTCTGCCTGGAATTTCAATTCACTGTCAGTTCTTAAACTGATTGTGGTACTGGCCATAGGCTATCTCCTTTCAGACTTTATTTTATAATACATTGCAAATACATTGCAATAGACAATTCTCAGAAAGGTTGATAATATCCATAACATATCATTCTGATTTACGTGACAACTCTCCTTCTTGGATTATTTAACATCTGCAATCCTGAATCATGCTTTCTTCTGCTTAGTGAGCCTGTATTCTTCTTCTGCAATCTCTATCTGCTGCCGGATCTGCTCTGCAGTAGGGAGGTATTCCTGAATCTCCTGAATTGTCACATTATCGTATGTCGCTACTCCCATCGGAGTTGTAATTCCCTGAAATGCCAGTTGAACCTCAGTACGATCCATATCCTTGCAGATCAGAAGTCCGATTGTAGGATTGTCACTATCCCTTCTGATGAACTCGTTCACGGCATTTACATAAAAATTCAGTTTCCCGGCAAATTCCGGATCAAAGGGCTTAACCTTCAGTTCCAGCACAACATAGCACCGCAGGTAGATATGATAAAACAGTAAATCTATCTTTCTGGTTTTCCCGGAGATAATGATCTCCTTCTGTCTTCCTACAAATGCCCAGCCTTCTCCAAGCTCAAGCAGGAATCTGGTCATTCTTTGTTCGATGGCAGTTTCCAAATCTTCTTCATCATATTCTTCCGGAAGTGACACGAAACCAAGATCATATTTTCCTTTCAAAAGTTCCTGAGCAAGTTTTCCCTGTGGAACCGGAAGCTTTTCATCAAAGTTTGTAAGTGCTGTTCCCATCGCATGGTACATATCTGCACGGATGCTGTTATCAAGTGCATTCCTGCTTAAACCTTCGTTAACGGTACGCTTAATATAAAACAAGGCCTCTTCTATCGTCTTGCATTTGGTTATGATCAGAATATGGTGTCCCCAGGGTACATAGCTAAATATCTCCGGAAAAGGTATTTCTCCAACAGCATGTTGGAGTATATCTTCTCCCGCAACCTTACCGATCTGTTCCAGCCTTGCTGAATTGCCGGGTTTTATTTCTCCAACAAGTTGTTGGAGTTTTGCCTCGTCAGACACTCCTGCATAAAACTGATACCATTTTTTCATGTACCAGAGATTTGTGGTACTAAAGCCCTTAACAGCAGGAAATGCCGCCTGAAGATCAAGACTAACCTGCTCAACGATTCCGTTTCCCCATTTTTCTTCCGCTTTGCGCATGACAAGATCCCTGCCAAGCTGCCAGTTGAAAAGAAGCTGTTCGGAATTAACCTTTACCGCAGACTTAATTTGAGCATTGCGAAAACGCTGTTTGATATCGTGTATCCACACTGCATATTCCTTATCAAGTGTTATATCGTGGGAGCTGACTGCTCTTGGCTTTTCATTCATATATTTTCCCCTCCTGCGGTATATCAATTCCCGATCTTAAGCTTCGTTCCATCCTGAAGCGTAAAAGATTATTCAAAAGTAACCCCAAGAGCATCGGCAATTGCCTTCAGCTCATCAAAAGTCAAAGTATCTCGTTTCAACTTCTTCGAAAAGTTCTGTCTTGACTGACCAATACACCTTGCCAGTTCCGAGATACTGATATTCTCTTCTGCACAAAGCTTCTTAACCAGATCTGAAGTAGTCATGATGTACCTCCGTTTGATTGCCTTTTACAACAAACCTATAGCACGATTTCAGCAATCCTGTACACTCAATAAGCAAAAAGGTTCCGTAGCCTCAGACCTTTGTTTCTACTGCAGTCAGTTTGATTTGCAAGGCACCAAAAAGGAATTTCCGGACATGATTTCTCCCATGATACGAACAGAGCTCCCGAAGGAGCTCTGCATGTTTAATATGTGTTGTGTACGGTTATTTCTCAAGTACTGCCTTGATTCTTCTGACTCCGGCGGAGGAGGACTGTTCCTTCTTGATGACGAAGTGTCCCATGTCACCTGTATGCTCGACATGCGGGCCTCCGCATACTTCCTTGGAGAAGTCACCGATGGAGTAAACCTTGACCTTCTCACCGTACTTGGCATCGAACTGGGCAGCAGCTCCGAGGGCCTTTGCTTCTTCCAGTGTCATTGTCTCGCAGATGACGGGAAGATCCTTCTGAATCTGCTCGTTGACGATGTCCTCAACCTGCTTCAGCTGCTCCTTGGTAAGGGGAGCGGGGTTGTTGAAGTCGAAGCGGAGACGCTCAGCCGTGATGTTTGAACCGAGCTGCTTAACATAGCCGCCGAGTACGACGCAGAGAGCCTTGTGAAGGAGGTGTGTTGCCGTATGCAGTGCGGTTGTTGCCTCACTGTTATCCGCAAGACCGCCCTTGAAGGTACCTTCGGCACCTGCCCTTGAGATCTGCTGGTGCTTCTCGAAAGCTTCATTGAAGCCCTTCTCATCAACTGTGAAACCGTGTTCCTTTGCAAGCTCGACAGTGAGCTCGATGGGGAAGCCGTAGGTATCATAGAGCTTGAAGGCGAGGCGTCCTGAGATCTCCCTGGAGTTGCCCTTCATGAGGTTGGGAAGCATCTTCTCGAATTCCCTTTCACCCTTGACCAGTGTGTCGGAGAACTTTGCCTCTTCCTTCTCAAGCTCGGTGAAGATGAACTCCCTGTGCTCCTCAAGCTCAGGGTATGCGGCACCATAGAGGCCGAGCACAACTTCAGCGAGGACGCTGAGGAAGTGGTTTTCGATACCGAGCTTCTTGCCGTGTCTTACTGCCCTTCTGATAAGGCGGCGGAGGATATATCCCTGGCCGACATTGGAAGGAGCCATGCCCCTCTGGTCACCGAGGATGAAGCATGAGGTCCTGACATGGTCTGCGATGATGCGGATGGACATGTCATCTTCCTCATTCTCACCGTACTTCTTGCCGGTAAGCTCCTCGATCTTGCGGATGATGGGCTGGAAAACCTCTGTCTCATAGACGCTCTTCTTGCCCTGGAGGATTGCGATCGTGCGTTCGATACCCATACCGGTATCAATGCACTTTCTTTCCATCTCCTTAAAGGAGCCGTCTTCTTCCTTTCTGTAACCCATGAATACGTCGTTCCAGATTTCGAAGTACTTGCCGCACTTACAGCCCGGCTTACAGTCGGGACCGCATGAGGGGCGGCCGGTGTCGATGAACATCTCACTGTCAGGACCGCAGGGACCTGTCTCACCTGCAGGACCCCACCAGTTGTCCTCTCTGGGCATGAAGTAGATTCTGTCACGGCTGATGCCGAGGCTTTCCCACTTTGCGGCTGCAACATCGTCACGGGGTACTTCGTCATCGCCTCTGAAGACTGTCACGGACAGTCTCTCAGGATCGATACCGAGGTGCTTTGTCAGGAACTCGAAGCTGTATTCAATTGCTTCTTCCTTGAAATATGCACCGAGGGACCAGTTACCGAGCATCTCGAAGAATGTAAGGTGATGGGGATCACCTACGGCATCGATATCACCGGTTCTGATGCACTTCTGATAGTCGACAAGCTTGTTTCCTGCCGGGTGCTCCTGACCGAGGATGTAGGGCACGAGAGGGTGCATTCCTGCGGTGGTGAAAAGCACTGTCGGATCATTCTCCGGGATAAGGGATGCGCCTGAGATCTGGCGGTGTCCCTTGGACACGAAGAAATCAATATACATCTGTCTTAACTGATTTGCTGTTAATTCTTTCATAATGACAGGAATTATATTCCTTTTGATGGTTTTATCCAATAGGAGGGAAATCCACTTCCTTATCAGGATTGAAAAAGCCTTCCGTCAGTACCGTTTCCTTCCTGGAAAAGCGGATGTGATACTTACTGAAGAGTCTCACATAGGCACAGGTTGAGGGAAGCACCGGGGAAAAGGCGGCCATGAGGGGTGTCACCTTCCTGCACCTGGGGCACTCTTTAAAGCGTGTGTCATAGACCTTACAGAGCTTTGTCTCCATGTCCAGGTGTTCGCATGGGTATGAGGTGTCCAGAATAAGGAAGTCCTTCGTGACTGCCTTGTTCATGCAGCATAGCCCGCAGCGGCTGCAGATGTCCTCCCAGGCCTTCATGAGAAGAGTGCCTCTATCTCCTGCTGTTTTTCCCTGTTGATCTCAGGCAGGACCTTCACCACCGATATGGCGATGTCACCGCCATGGGTGATGTGAAGATCGGTGACGGCAGCAGAGTGATGGATGTTCTTTTCCACATCCCCACCGCTGAGGCGGAGGGAGATCACTCCGTCCTCCTCCGTTACGGGGAGGGGTTTGTCAGGATAGTCGATAAAACCCACTTCAGCAGGAACCACCCTTCCGCTGTGGGGTGTCGGGAAGTTAACGTTGACTATTGAGTCCGGTGCGGTAAGAGAGATGAGTTTATCAAGGCTGGAAAGTGCAAAGCGGGCGGCTTCCTCAAAGCCGAAAGATCCGTCACATCCCTTTTCCACTGAGAGTGCGATCGCCCTAATGCCCTGCATCACACCCTCCATCGCAGCCCCGCAGGTTCCGCTGTAGAGGATGTCAGAGGAGCAGTTTGCTCCATGGTTAATGCCTGAGATGATGAGATCGGGCCTTCGGGGGAACAGTCCTCCCCTGAGGGAGTAAAGGATGCAGTCTGTCGGGGTACCGCTGCAGTGCCAGCGGTTTTCACCGTACTTCGTCATCCTTATGGGCTGGCTCAGGTTCATGGCATGGGACTGGGCACTTCTGTTTCCCGACGGTGCAACCACCCAGACCTCATGCTGTTCACTGAAAACCCGCTCCAGTGCCTTTATTCCCTCAGCCTCAAAACCGTCATCATTCGTCAGCAGTATCGTCAATTTCTTATCACCTTTATTGAGCCACCCGGAACGAAGCGTCTCACTTCCGGTGTGAAGTCAAAGATTCTCTGGTAGTCCTCAAGGACAGTGCGGTATGCCGCTTCACCGCTCTCATCAAGTACCACGAAGATGGAGCCAGTGGCACCGTTACTTACAAGGGATGCTCCGAATACACCGTCGGTCTCACTGGCCCTCTTGATCAGCCAGTCCACCTCGGGACACGTTATTTCAAATACGTCCCTCATGCCGAAGAAGATGGATGATAGCTGTTTTGCAAAGAGGCGGGAATCGGAAGTCTCAAGACCGCGGAAACCCTTCTCGGTTGCCAGTGTCTCACTTATCACATACTCGCATGTTCTTCTCTCATGCTCGGTGAGGCCCGGGATTATATGGCTCTTCAGATCCTTCACGGGATAGCTTCTGAGTCTGTATTCACCGGGCAGGCTTGCGGAAAGCTTCTTGCAGCAGTCGTGGGCTTCCTGCCTTTTCTCCTCGATCTCCTCGCGGAGGATCTGGGGAGGAACGTTGGGATCAACAACCAGGCAGTATGCCTCGCCCCGGTCGAACGGGAAGTCGATGAGTCTGTAGTTCATCGTCTGAAGGTCAAAGCAGAAGACCTTACCCTCTTCCGCATACATCAGGGTTATAATGTCGCGGAAACGGCAGTTCAGCGAGCTGAACTTCGTTATCGCGGTATAGGCAAGCCTTATTATCGCCGACCGGTCAAGTTCCAGTGAAAGCCCTTCATTGAGGGCAACCAGCAGCCCTACCGTGATCGCCACCGAGATGGTGAGATTATCACAGAACAGAAGCGCACCCTTTACCGTTATGTCCAGTCCCTGAGGCTTCATGATGTTTTCATCGATCAGGATTGATATGGCACCCTTCACGAAGTTTGCCCACTTATCCTCACGCCGGTATTTGATATTTGAATAGGAGAACTGTTTCCGGTCATTTCTGGTGGCATTGTAAATCTTTACCATGTCGTCATCACGCTTTGAGACCGCGATGCGCAGCCCAAGGGTTCCGGTCCCTGTGACACAATATCCCTTGCAGAAATCGGCAAACGCACCCATCAAAGTGCACACACCCGGTACCTGGCATATGATGTCAGGCTTCACTTTGTAGTTATCGGTATGGAAAGCTGATATCTTATCCATATCACCCCTCAGTTGAATTGATACAGCCATAATACTATGTTATAATGATTTGAAGCAACTATGTTTTTTTAAAGACATCAGGTGCTTTTTTTCTTCTTACATATTTCAGTGATTTTTATATCAGACAGACTACTGCAGAAGGAGCAAAGCCGGGTAAAGACAGCTCCTGAAATCACAGTCATACAAAGCTATATGTTCAGGCAGACTGCGGTTTGCTACCCCAAATTAACGCAATATCGGAGAAAACAAAAAAGCAGTGACGTCTCATGCCACTGCTTCTGATGATCTTTTCTGATTATGCTATCAGTTGGTCTTGCCGTATCTCTTGTTGAAGCGTTCAACACGACCTGTGGAGTCAACAAGCTTCTGTGTACCTGTGAAGAAGGGGTGGCATGCAGAGCAGATTTCAACGTGCAGGTTCTTTGCAGTTGTCTTTGTCTTGATGACGTTACCGCAGGAGCAGTGGATCTCCTGTAACTGATAGTTGGGGTGCAGATCTTTTTTCATTTTGTGGTCCTCCGAATGATTTATCTTACATCTGCTGCTTTCACAGCAGACAAGTGTCTATTTAAGCCCGGTCATCATCTGGGTCGCGGCGCCTGCCGCAGATCCGGACATGGAGCCCAGGAACTCCTTATTATTGTGCGTTTTCTTCATCTTGTCAATGAGGAATGTGCTCATCTCCAGATCGTCCATGTTGGCAACCGCATTGCGCAGGAGCCAGAGACGTGAAAGCTCATCCTTTGAAAGGAGCAGGTCATCCCTTCTGGTTCCGGACTTCTTGATGTTGATCGCAGGGAACTTCCTGGCATCTGCCATTCTTCTGTCAAGGACGATTTCGTTGTTACCGGTGCCCTTGAACTCCTCGAAGATGACTTCATCCATTCTGGAGCCAGTCTCGATGAGGGCCGTTGAGATGATCGTGAGCGAGCCGCCGTTCTCGATGTTTCTTGCGGCACCGAAGAATCTCTTGGGCTTATGGAGCGCGTTGGAATCGACACCGCCGGAGAGGATCTTTCCGGAGGCGGGAACGGTCTGGTTGTAGGCCCTTGCGAGACGGGTGATGGAGTCAAGCAGGATTACCACGTCCTTATGCTGCTCGACAAGGCGCTTTGCCTTCTCGATCACCATCTCGGCAACCTGAACGTGCCTTGTGGCCTGCTCATCGAAGGTGGAGGCAACAACCTCACCCTTTACGTTGCGTCTCATGTCGGTAACCTCTTCAGGGCGCTCGTCGACGAGCAGCACGAAGAGCTTGACTTCAGGATGATTCGTCGTGATCGCATTGGCGATCTTCTGCATCAGGACAGTCTTACCTGTTCTGGGAGGTGCGACGATGAGGGAGCGCTGTCCCTTACCGATCGGGCTGAAAAGATCGACAACTCTGGTTGCGATGTCCATGTCCTCGGGCTTCTCCGGATCCGATACATACTGAAGGTTCAGTTTCTCATCGGGGAAAAGCGGGGTAAGCGTATCGAAGGGAACACGGAGCTTTGCCATCTGGGGAGTGTCTCCGTTTACGGTCATTACGCGGAACATGGAGTAGAACTTATCGTTCTCCCTCGGGGTCCTGACCTGACCGAAGACGGTATCTCCGGTTCTGAGACCGCAGCCTCTTATCATGCCTGATGAAAGGTAGACATCCTCGGTTCCGGAAAGGTAGCTGTTGATGCTGTATCTGAGAAAGCCGTAGCCGTCGGAGAGGATCTCGATAGTGCCCTCAACCATGAGGACACCGCCGTTTGCGCTGTGAAGGCGGCTCATCTCCCTGATCAGGTCCTGCTTCCTGCAGTCCAGGATCACTTCCTCAGTGATGCCCTTCTCCCTTGCCATCTCACGGAGCGTATCCAGGGGCTGGGTGGTGAGGAAGGAGATGAAGAGCTGGGGAGCATCGGGATTTTCCTCGAGGCTTACCTCGATGATCTCCTCCCTTCTCTTCATGTTCTGACTGTTCTTGTTTCTGTTTTTTCTGTTGTTCTGGAATCTGCCGTTCTGGCCGCTGAACTTCTGAGGAGCATCTCCCGCTTCCTCTTCCTGAGGCTTTTCACCCTCCTCTGCAGGAACCGGTGCTTCGGCTGCCGGTACTTCCTCAGTCTTTACCTCTTCGGCAGGGGCCGGTGTTTCGGCAAAGAGTGTTCCCTGGTTTTCATCCTCCTGGGGAGCGGGAACTGCCTCCTCAGTCTTTTTTCTTGTCCTTCTTACGGGCTTTCTCTTAGGCTTCTGCTCACTTACGGGAGCTTCTGCGGCGGCAGGGGCCTCAGGTGCGGCCTGAGCTTCAGTCTTATCCGCTGTCTGCTCATCGGCCTGGAGCTCCTGAGCCTTGACCCTGACCCTTATCGTGCGTTTTGCCCTGACGACTTTCTTTTCTTTCTTTACGTCTTCGGCAGGAGCGCTCACAGCGCTCTCTGCTGGGGCCGCTTCAAACAAATCTTCATCTGTCACGAAATGTTTCTCCAAATTATTCAGATGTTAGGATATTTATAGTAAATCTCAGTGATGCGAACTTTATGGGCTAAATATAATTCCACTTGGTAGTTATGTCAATAAGGGGCTCCTTCCCCTCAATGAAGGCCCTCATGAGAATGAAGGCGGCAGTGGCGCTCTTGCGCCTTACCGAGGCCCTTCCCCACGATGAGAAGTGAAGCATCACCGTTTCGGTTCCGCGGTCCTTTCCGGCAAAGCCGAAGCAGACGGTTCCCACATCCTTTCCCTCGCTCCTGTCGGGACCGGCCACACCGGTTATGGAAAGGGCGTAATCACTGTGGGTTTTCATACGGACGCCTTCGGCCATTTCGGCGGCACACTCCACGCTCACGACCCCATGGTCTTCAACCGTCTCAGGACGCACTCCGAGGACGTTCTCCTTCACGTCAGGGGAATAGGACACGACGCCTCCCGGAAAGTAGGTGCTGGCCCCTGCTTCCTCGGTCAGCAGCATGGCGGCAAGCCCGCCCGTGCAGCTTTCCGCGGTGGAAAGGGTAAGCTTTCTCTCCCTGAGTAGGGACGTGAGGGCCCCGAGGGCCGTGATGTCGCCGTCTGCTATCAGGTCAGGGCCGCACATTGCACGGAGTCTCTCAATGGCTTTCAGCGCCTCTCCTTCCTCGCCGTCGGCATAGAGGGAGATCCTGTACTCCTGGAAGCGGGTTCCCCAGTTGATAAGGGGTGAAGCCTCCTTCGTGAGCTCCTCCAGCTTCGCCTCGGCAATGAGGTATGTGGAGTACTCAAGCCGCTTCCGGTTATGGTGGCCCTTCAGGGCTGCCAGGTACGGAAGCACATGGTCGTAGAACATGGGAGACATCTCCCGGGGTGGTCCGGGAAGACAGAACAGAAGCGTGTCTCCGGCTTCCCCGAAGAAGCCTTCGGCAGTCCCGTTGGGATTGAGTAAGGTTGCAAAACCCTCCGGGAAGTAAGCCTGCTTCTCGTTGGCTCCCCAGATCCTCTCACCCACTCTCTTATAGAGACGCTCAAAGGCAGCTTCATCCTTCACCAGCGCCTTACCGGCGGCCTCCGCCACCGCACTTCTCGTCATGTCATCGCTGGTGGGTCCGAGCCCTCCCGTGATGATGACTATGTCATTCTTCTTCAGCAGGGCCTTAAGCACATGGCCCACGGTACCGTCGTCGGGAATGGCGACGATCTGGTTCATGTGGTAGCCGAGGGCGGTAAGCTCACGGGAGACGAGCTGACCGTGCTTATCGGCAATGATGCCCTCGGTGAGCTCACTGCCGATTACGATTAAGGAGGCGTTTTCCCTGTCCATATTACTTTTCCTTTCTCCTTCTCATGATCAGGAGCAGCGCTCCGATCACGAGGGCCGCGGCAGAGGCCGCGATCGAGGAGTACGCCAGTATGTCGGTGTGCTCCACATAGAAGGTATGACCGTACGTTGCGCTCTCATACACAGGCACGTCATAGATGTGGTAAGTCATCTTGAACTGCTCCACGGGATCGGTAAGCTCACCTGTGGGCAGGATCATGCACGTCTGTCCGCTGTTCGTGCTGCGCACCATCGTCTTTCTGGTCTCAACACTCCTGAAGACCGCGATCGTCGCATGCTGGAAGGCGGCATCGGCACTGCCTGACCAGCGGTCGTTGGTCATGTTGACGATGACGTCGGCACCGTTTTTCACGAACTCGGCGGGAAGGTAGCCGAACACATCCTCGTAGCATATCGGGGTGGAGAACTTCACTCCGCCGGTCTCGAATACAACGGGCTCATCCCCCTGCTCCCACCAGTTGTAGTCCAGTGACACCAGGATGTTGTAGAGCCAGGGCATGGTCTTCTTATAGGGGAAGTGCTCGGTGAAGGGCACCAGATGCTGCTTGTTGTACGACTCTTTTATAGTGCCGTCGTCAAAGAGGATGACTGAGTTGTAGTCAGTCCTGTTCAGCTCTCCCGTTTCCGGATCGATCGGGCCCTTTGCCGGATCGGCCAGCACGCCCGTGGGGTTACCTGTCAGAAGCGGCTTTGAAAGCTCCTCACCGAAGGCCACGAACTCCCTTACAAGCTCTGCGGTCTCGGCATTTCCGATCGTGTCGCCCGCTCCCTCATAGGAGTAGTTCATGTGCCAGCTCACCGAAGGAACGAAGGCAGTCTCGGACCATACGACTATATCCGGATCCTGTCTTATCGCTTCCAGCGAGAGCCTTCTCAGGTTGGAGAAGTTCCTCCTGTAGGTGGTAAGTCCGCCCTGCCAGGAATCATGGTTGTGCTGAATCGTGGCAACACGCCACGTCCTGTCGGCCTCCGCACTGCTCCAGTAGTTCAGGGATATGAAGCCGGTGATGAGCCAGAGGGCGAAAAGCACGGCATAGCATACAGGGAAGGCAATGTTCTTCTTAATGAAGGCGATGAACCTATCACCCTTTCCCCTCACCTTATCGGCCACCCAGCCGCCAAGGAAGGCCTGGGGCACGATCATCATCCAGATGATCGCCCAGATACCGGTGTATTCAGCCACCTGAATCAGAGGCAGGTAGCGCCAGAGGGCGTAGCATATTGTGCCATAGGGGTAACCCGCAAACCAGCTCTCGGAGAGGTATGCATAGCTTACCCAGATAAGGCCCTGCAGCAGATATCCGTGCTTTCTGAAGAAGGTCACCGCCGCCTTGAGGGCAAAGAAGAGCATGACCATCTCACCGCCCTTGATGACGGTTACTATGACTATGGCACCCTTATGGAAGTTGGGCAGCCAGTAGTTGTAGAAGCAGTAGAAAGCGACTCCGAAGAGAAAGCCGTGGAAGCCCACAGCCTTCCAGGAAGTGTTCTTAATTATCGCGAATACGGGAATCAGTGCGAAGAATGCGATAAATCCCAGCCCCTTCTCCGAAACGAAGCCCGGAAAGGCGACGGAATAAACAAATGCCGTGACTATTAATACAAAAACCTCAGAACACAGAGTCCTGAGGCTTCTTTTTTCATACAGGTTAATCAAGACCAATCTCCCGGTCAATCTTCTGTTTTTGCATCCCTGAGATCCCAGATGCAGTCCTTAAGTTCCTTGCCAGGACGGAAGATGGCAACTCCGTGAGTATCGACGGCAACAAGTTCGCCTGTCTTGGGATTCCTTGCCTTTTCCCTTCCCTTTCTGGTTCTTACTTCAAATGTGCCGAAACCACGGAGCTCAATGACCCTGTCTTCCTTAAGGCCGTCCTTGATCTCCTCGAACAGTTCATCGATAACACGATGGATGTCTGTGCGTGACAGACCGAGTTTGTTGTGGAGACTCTCGATTATGGCAGCTTTGGTAAGTTTCTCTTCCATTATTGTTTTCTCCTAGAAATTGATGATCTCTGTTCCTGAGAGAGGAAAGAGCTTATGCAAGCTTTGCAAATGCCTTATAGATGCGGGACTTCTTCCTGCTGGCAGTGTTTCTGTGGAGCACACCCTTGCTTGCAGCGCTGTCAAGGAGCTTGAAGCTGAGGGCCATTGCATCCTTAGCTGCTTCCTTATCTCCTGCAACGACTGCTGCATCGAATTTCTTGATCTGTGTGCGGACACTGCTCTTAATCATACGATTGTGCATTCTGCGCTTTACGTTCTGGCGCTCTCTCTTCTCAGCTGATCTGTTAGCCACTTTATTCCTCCAAGTCTACATGAGTAGATGTATTTTATTCTTACGGCAGCATAAAACTGCGATTATCAAAACTAACACAAAGCATAACTTCGGTCAATATATGGTTTTACAATATTGAGATATTTTTTCCCTTTCCGTCAGGAGGAGAATATCTCGTCTTCCCATTCCTGAGTCACCTGCCAATGCTCGCTCTCGTCATCCCAGTACACCTCGTCAAAAGGCAGGTAAAGCACCCTTCCGTCGGCTCCTGACAGCGTTATCTTCCTTGAAAGGATGTTGACCTCACTCACCTTGTACAGCTCATGGTTGATCTTGATGCGGGAGCCTTCGGCAGGCATTGAGGCCTTCTCCTCCACATAGTAGTCATACTCATAGGCGAGACAGCATAAAAGCCTTCCGCAAGGACCCGAGATCTTCATCGAGTTCAGTGAGAGGTTCTGCTCCTTTGCCATCTTGATGGAGACAGGCTCAAGCCTGTCCGTGATCGCATGACAGCAGTAGTCGCGGCCGCATACGGAGAGACCTCCGATGAGGCGGGACTCATCCCTCACGCCGATCTGCCTGAGCTCGATCCTCATCTTGAATACAGAGACAAGATCCTTGACGAGATCACGGAAGTCGACCCTTTCATCGGCGGTGAAGAAGAAGATCACCTTGGGCTCGCCCAAAAGGAAGTGGGCCGTTATGAGCTTCATGCTGAGGCCATGCTTCAGGATCTTTTCCCTGCACACGATTATCGCATCATCTTCCTTTGCGGTGTTCTCATTGTACCTGGCCATCTCGGCGGGAGTGGCAAGGTGGTCAAGGAAGAGCACGTCTCCCGTGACGCGTACCTTCTGGGGCTCCTTATGGACCTGACACCCCATGCAGTACTCGCACTGGTGCACCCCGGGATCCTCCTGGGGTGTCTCTTCCTTTTCATCCGTGGGACCGAAGTTTATGCATGCGCCCCTGACGCAGGTACTTCCGGGCATGTACCGGGAGTGCTCTCCGGGAGCGGGTCCCACGACGAAACCGAGGTCGAGACCGAACCGGGTTTCATAGACAACGGCAGTACCGGGATAAAGCACCGAGTCCCAGGCAGCCAGACATATATCGTTATAGGAAGGATTCTTTACTACGTAGACGTAAGCCTCTTCCGCTTTGTTTCTTTCTTTTTTAGCCATATTCAGTAAGATAAAATTTACCATGAGAAATAACAATACTCAAGTAACCATGTGCAAATGCCGTATGGAGTTGTGAAGGAGGAATGATGTATGTCCTCCATCTCCTTGCAAGACAGTCCCCGCTCGGGTTAACATCCTGGACATGGAAAGACGCAAAACCATTCTGGCCCTGGCCCCCCTTGCGGGGTACTCCGACAGGGCGTTCAGGGAAACAGCACATAAATGCGGTGCCGATCTCGCGGTTACCGAGATGGTATCCGCCGAGGGACTTGCCCGTGACAGTGAGAAAACCGAGGACCTCCTCGTAAGATATGAAGGCGAGCAGGAACTCATCATGCAGATCTTCGCACCCGATGCCGATCCCGTGAGAAGGTGTCTTTCCAGGCTCCTCTCCTACAATCCGTCTGGAATAGACATCAACTGCGGCTGCCCCGTTCCCAAGGTGGTTAAAAACGGTGCGGGGTCCGCACTGATGAAGACACCTGAGAAGATGTATGAGATGGTGAGCTTTCTGAAAGCGGAAACGGACATCCCCGTTTCAGTGAAGTTCCGTCTAGGCTGGGATGCTTCTTCCATTAACTATCTGGAGTTTGCCGATGCCGCAGTGAGCGCGGGAGCCTCCATGGTCACGCTCCATGCCAGGACGAGAAGTCAGGGGTACACGGGAAAGGCCGACCACACCATGACAAAGCGCCTCACGGAGCACCTGAAGGGAAAGGGCGTCACCGTCTTCGGCTCAGGTGATGTCTTCACCCCTGAGGATGCGCTCATGCTGGTAAATGAGTGCGGCACCGACGGCGTCATGTTCGCCCGCGGCGCGATAGGAAACCCCTTCATCTTCTCCCAGACCAAGGCCCTGCTGGAGACAGGCTCCTATGAGAGCGTTTCCCTCGATGAACGGATATCCACGCTCCTTTTCCACCTCGATCTCATGATCAGATACTTCGGAGAAGGCCTGGCATGCAGGGAAATGAGAAAGCATGCAACCGCATACCTCAAGGGAGTGAGAAACGGCAACAGGGTCAAGGAAAAAATCGTGTCGGCACTTACAAAGGATGAGTACCTCAGAGCCCTGGAAGCACTTTATCAGTGATATGACCACCTTCTTTCCCGAAAATTTCCGAATGGTGCACCCTGCTTCCCTGAGCTCTGTGTCATATCTCAGATTACAAGTCCGGGAGAGAGCTGCAAAAGCAAGGTCCTTCAGCTGAGCGTAATCCATGCTACGTTTCAGCTCCATAATAATACCGGGGTATCCTTTTTTCCTATCATACCTTCCGTCTCCCGATTCCATGTCTGATTTTGCACATCAATGCAGTCAGACCCATGATAAAAGCCTTCAGAGGTTCCGTCGTGCCATCAGGATACTGTATCAGTGCTATTTCCGGCTTTATATGATCTCCTCACCCGGAACCAGCTTCCCCTGTGTTTTACCTCTCCGGGCATTCTCCCGTTCCTGCACCTGGCATTAACGGCCCGTGTGGTCACACCCCATTGAGCTGCTTTTCACTGCAGGTCATTGTAAAACCTCCTTATCACCGTGTTATCACAAACGGAAAACATCCATTCCGATTATTATGATAACGATCATAAAGTGTTACACCACTGGATTTACCTCATGTAAAAATGCTATAAAGCGCTTATATTCTCATTTTGTGTGGAGGGAAAAATGTACAGGGTACATGATCTTTTTGACCTCAGCCATACACTGGCTCGGGATTATCTCAT
Organism: Spirochaetales bacterium; assembly: GCA_022788185.1. Lineage (GTDB taxonomy): Bacteria > Spirochaetota > Spirochaetia > Sphaerochaetales > Sphaerochaetaceae > Bullifex. The sequence goes on from JALEVV010000032.1 coordinate 15,533, forward strand.
CACATTCACCTACCCCTGGGAGGCCCTCAGAGGCATCAAGGAGCTGATAGTCACCATCGGGAAGACCCTCGGTGATGATTACACCGAAGTCGCCCCTGAAGTGTGGGTTCATAAGACTGCAAAGGTCTTTCCTTCGGCGTATCTCGGTTCTCCGTGCATCATCGGGGCCAATACGGAAGTAAGGCACTGTGCCTTCGTGAGGGGTTCTGCCCTCGTGGGTGAGAACTGCGTCGTCGGAAACTCCGTCGAACTCAAGAACGTCATCCTGTTCGATAACGTTCAGGTGCCCCATTACAACTACGTCGGGGACTCCATCCTGGGATACAAAGCCCACATGGGTGCCGGTTCGATCACATCGAACGTGAAGAGCGACAAGGCTCCCGTCGTGATAAAGAACGGCGATGAAAGGCTTGAAACGGGTCTTAAGAAGGTAGGCGCCATGGTCGGTGACTTTGCCGAAATAGGGTGCAATTCTGTTCTCAACCCGGGAACCATAGTGGGCAGGAACAGCAATGTATATCCGACGAGCTGTGTCAGGGGCGTGATCCCTGAAAACAGCATTTTCAAAAATGACGGAACCGTTATAAGGAAGGTGTGATATGGGAAAATACTTCGGAACCGACGGCTTCAGAGGTGAAGCCAACATGGTGCTCACTGCAGAGCACGCATTCAGGGTAGGCCGCTTTCTCGGGTGGTATTACACGAAGAAGCGGGAGGAAAGCGGGCAGGAAGGACCTGCAAAGATCGTAATCGGCAAGGATACGAGACGTTCATCGTACATGTTCGAGTACTCCCTTGCGGGAGGCATCGTTTCATCGGGGTGTGATGCATATCTTCTGCACGTTACCACGACTCCCTCAGTCGCCTACATCGCCAGGGTAGATGATTTCGACTGCGGCATCATGATCTCGGCCTCTCACAATCCGTACTATGACAACGGCATCAAGCTCATCAACAGCCAGGGTGAGAAGATGGACGATGAGACCATCGCCCTCATCGAGGACTACCTTGACGGGAAAAGCGAAGTTCCCTTTGCCCTTAAGGACAGGATCGGGTGCACAGTTGACTACGTGAGCGGCAGAAACCGCTACATAGGATATCTCATATCCCTCGGGATCTACTCCTTCAAGGGAATAAGGGTGGCCCTGGACACGGCCAACGGCTCTGCCTGGAACGTGGCAAAGGCAGTCTTTGATGCCCTCGGAGCCAAGACGTTCGTCATAAATGCGGAGCCTGACGGTCTCAACATCAACCGCGACTGCGGATCCACCCATATAGAGCACCTGCAGAGGTTCGTCGTGGAAAACGGCTGTGATGTGGGCTTCGCCTATGACGGCGATGCCGACAGGTGTCTCTGCGTCGACGAGAAGGGGAACCTCCTCTCCGGTGACCACATCCTCTACATCTACGGAAGGTACATGAAGGACAGGGGCAAGCTCCTTTCCAACACGGTCGTGACGACCATCATGAGTAACTTTGGCCTCTATAAGGCCTTCGATGAGTGCGGCATTGAGTATGCAAAGACCAAGGTCGGTGACAAGTACGTCCATGAGTACATGAAGGAGCACGGCTGCAGGCTGGGCGGCGAGCAGTCGGGTCACATAATCTTCTCCAAGTACGCCTCCACGGGAGACGGCATTCTCACCTCCCTGAAGATGATGGAAGTGATGCTTGCCAGAAAGAAGAAGATGTCAGAGCTCAGTGAAGGCTTCACGGTCTATCCGCAGGTGCTGGAAAACGTCAGGGTAAGCGACAAGGCCAAGGCCCTGGGTGATGAGGCCGTGCAGGAAAGGATCGAAGGCGTCAGAGCCCGGCTCGGAGCCGAAGGCAGGATCCTCGTGCGGGAATCGGGAACGGAGCCCGTCATCAGGGTCATGGTGGAAGCAGAGAGCATGGAGACATGCCATGAGTGCGTTGACAGTGTGGTCGAAGCGCTAAGGAAAGTCGCTCTTTAAGCCTGATACCCCGGGAGACACATGTTCTTCCGGGGCTTTTCATATCTGTCCACGACTTTGGATTTTTTTTTGAAAATCATTTGACGCGGCAAAGCGCGTAGTTTAGCATTTTATCTAAAGGGGGCAGAAAATGCGTGTTTTAATCCTGGGAGCCGGAGCGAAAGATCACGCCATTGCATGGTGGTTCAGCAGGAGCAATCTCGTAACTGACATATTCTGTGCTCCCGGTAATATTGCCACCGGAGCGTTTGCCACTAACCTTCCCGATGTTGATTCTTCCAACCCGGATGAAGTCTATGATGCCTGTATCAGATACGGCATCACATATGTATTCATAGGCACGGAGGCACCTCTTCTTGCCGGTATGATCGACTTCCTGCAGCGTAAGGGAATCTGTACGTTCGGCGCACCCCTGAACTCCCTCCGCCTGGAAGGGGACAGGAACTTTGCCAGGGCCTTTACCGACCGTCACAACATTCCGACACCCAGAAGGAACCTCTTTGAATCCCTTGAATCGTTAAAGAAGTTCCTCTCCCGCCACGAGGGTGAGCACTTTGTCCTCAAGTCAAACACCGTCGCACCTTCCAGGATCATGATAGACTCATCGGACTCGGAGGCACTGCTTTCCTTTGCCGAAGAGCTCTTCAAACGCGGCTCCGTCCTGCTGGAGGAGCACTGCACCGGGCTTCCCCTGACCGCAACGGTCATCGTCGACAGCAACGGCTATCTGGCCCTTCCCTTCACCTCCGATTACATGTACACGTCGGCCAATGAGGGAATTCCTACTGGTGGCATGGGTGCTGTCTGTCCCATCCAGCTAAAGCAGGAGTACATTGACCAGATCAGGGAGCAGATAATTGAGCCCACCATCTACGGAATAAAGGTTGAGCAGCTTGCCTACAAGGGAGTGCTGACCTTCTCCATCATCCTCCATGAGGACAGGGCAGTCCTGGTCGACTACCACGTCAGGTTCAATGACCCGGCCTCCCAGGCCCTCATTCCCCTGATAAAAAACGACATAGTCGAACTGCTTGATGCGGTAAGGGATGACAGGGTATCGGAAGTTGAGCTGAAGCTTTCCAACGAAAGCAGCGTTGCCGTCGTGATAGCCTCGGAGGGATATCCGATGAATCCTGTGTGCGGCAAACCCGTCAGCCTCGATTACAGCTATCTCATCTTCAACATGCTCCACCGTCTCCCGCTGGTCTTCACGGGTGCCGTAAGAGGCAGTGAAGTGAATGCACTGACCACCAGCGGAGGAAGGTGTTTTACCTTCGTCGGCAGGGGCAAAAACATAAAAGCGGCAAACGAGAACGCTTACCGCTTAATCGATTCAGTCAGAATTGACGGTTCCTGGTACCGCGATGACATCGGGACCCAGTTCTTTATCAGCGACTCTGACGATTAGTCCTTCTGTATTCATAGAGCAGAATACCCGTTGCCACGGACACATTGAGTGAGTCTATGTGTCCCTGCATCGGTATGCTCGTGATGTAGTCACAGTTCTTCCTTACGAGCTGACTTATTCCATCTCCCTCGGAACCCATGACGATGACTGATCTCTTTGAGAACTTCTCCTCATAGGAACTATTTCCGGACATGTCCGCGCCGTACACCCAGAAGCCGTTTTCCTTGAGATATGCAATCTCGCGGGAGAGGTTTGTCACGACGGACATCCTGACGTACTGGGCAGCACCGGAGGAAACCTTCTGCACAGTCTCATTTGCCTGAACGCTCCTGCGCTCGGGAATTATGACGAGATCGACACCGAACTGGTCTGCGGAGCGGAGAATTGCTCCCAGATTGTGCGGATCCGTTATCCCGTCAAGTACGAGTACCAGTGCTCCGTCATCCTCCGACAGGCCCTCACAGAACTCCTCCACGCTCACCTCGGTGATACGGGAAGCTCCCCTTCTCGGTCCCCCGAGATCAAGCAGGGCACCCCTGTGGTCAATGCCGGGAACCATGCGGTCCATTTCCTGTTTTGATATCTTCCTGACGGCAACCTTTCCCGTCAGGCGCGCCTTTCTGTCCAGTTCCTCATTGCGCTCCTTCTCACCCCTGACAAGGTAGAGGGTTGAGCCGTGAGCAGCCTTCTTCAATGCTTCCTCTATTGCATGGAAGCCATATATCTTTTCACCCATATGAGATAAACGTTACCCTTTAAAAGGCCGGAGCGTCAAGGCATGCACTTGTCTCCATGCTGAAGCATTAAGAGACAGCTTCAGCGGCTTCGCGGATCCACTCCATCAGTTCACTGTCAATGTCACTCTCTGAGGAAATGATGATGTGGTGGGTGAACCTGCCCTTATATGGTTCGGTACAACTCGCAACACGTGGATTATCAAGCCTTCTCCTCAATCCTATGGTAACAGTGACATATGGATACGGCATCTCACTCTTTCTGAGAACACGAAGAAGGGAGGCGCACATGAACATATGTTTCCTGAAGAAGGAAACCTGTGTCTTCTTCCAGACAACAGTTACATTTTCCAGTTCTGAAGTAACTATGTCCTCAAGTGCCCTGTAGAGCTCAAGACACATGGGATCATCATCAAAAAGCATCAGGCCCTCTCCAGCAAAGCAGTATGAATCTTTGTCTTACTGTCGTAGTTGACGGCAACGAGTACAGTGTTTCCCCTGTACTTCTCAAGTGCTGAAGGATAGCTCCTTGATTTAATCTGCTCCATCGCTTCCTCTGCCGTCTTGTCCCTCTTCAGCTCTATCACCAGGGCAGGCTTTCCCGGTACTGCAGGTATCATGATGATATCGGCATAGCCTTTTCCCGCAGGACACTCGGGTATTATCGTGTAATAACTGTACGCATAGAAGTATGCAAGCATGATGGCACTCTGAAGGCTCTGTTCATTGTTGTATGACATGTTGCTCGTCATGAGCTCATGACTCTTTGATAGCCCTTCCGCCACTGCCTGGGCATCAAGGGCAACTGTTGCTTCATACAGCTTTCCTGAAGTTTCTACGATTCGGTAAACATTCCTGTATCTGCCGCACGATCCGATCAGCCATCCCCATTCCTGTATGATTTCAAGGTTTGGAATGCGGCATGTCCGGGTTTTCTCATCATAAGCAAGGTATCCGAGGTGAATGAGGTATGTGAACACATCATCCTTCCGGCCAAAATCATTCATGGTGTTTTTATATCTGCTGACCGTTACAGGTATGTGCTGTCCGCCAAGCATGAGAACGACGTCATCCCTCAGCCCTTCAAGATTAAGGTCCACGTAGTTGCTCACGGCATCGAATGCACCTGTCTGTGTCCAGTAGTCATCACACTTTCTGTTCTCAACTGCCTCTATTACCGATTTTGGAGAGTACAGCTCTATACCGTTGATGCAGTATCCGTCATACCACCTTTCCAGTTCCACCATGTCCATGCCGTTTTTAGCTGCAAGGTACTCAGTTTCTTCCCTGGTGAATCCGATGAATGGTGCAAGACGCCTTGCATTCACCAT
>JALEVV010000069.1 GCA_022788185.1 Spirochaetales bacterium
CTGTTTCGGTATAGTGGTCCTGTATGATGGTCAGTGCCGTGTTGTATATGATCCCGGCGATGTTTATCATGTCGCCCAGGTATCCGAAGTCGTCGCTGCCATACAGTTTTACCGTCAGTGTCCGCATGACATCATTATAGCTCATTGTTATGGCATTATGCATTACCGCCTTTCATCTCACGGCCAAGGCGCGTGGGCTTTCCCTGCGGCTAATTTGTAACTGTCAATAAAAGTAGACACAGCAGGATCTTTTCTGGAAAAACCGTTTCCGGAAGTGGACAAATCCTAGCTTTTCCACCTGTTTCATTCACGGCAACCACAACTTATCCCGCTGCAGTGAACAGCATCACTCCTTGCCATTCTTCCTTTTTTCAACGAAATTCGGTACCTTCTGTAGCAGTGAGAACGTTGTACGGTCTCCCTGAATTATGGAAGTCCTTGAAAAGCTTCACATTTATCAGGTCGCTGCGCATGATGGAAGAACAGACAGAGCTCTGGTCCGTATGTTCGGCACAGTCTTCCTTTGAGGGGAACGTCCTGAAGGAAACGATCTGTTTTGTGAACACGTCGAAACAGAGGGCGGGCCTGTAGTAACAGAACCACACATGTGGCCAATCATCCAGACTGGATTATGTTCAGCTCACGGGAATCCTTTATACGGATGCAGGAGCGCTGTTTCTATGGGTCAGATGCTCTTCTCAAGATATCTTCTGTAGGTGCTGAAGCCTGCCGCTTCATAGAAGGCCAGGGCTTCCTCATTGAAAGCCCACATGTTGAGTTCGATTCTTGAGTATCCCTTCTCTTTTGCATAAGACTCAATGAAATGCATCATGGCAGAGCCCGCGCCCTGCCTCCTGCAATCGGGATCAACACCGATTTCATCGATCTCAAGGAATTCCCGCCCGTACTGGAAGAGTGTTTCCTTTTTACGGACAGGAAACACAACGCAATAGCCGATGATGTTACACCCGGACTCTGCCACAGCTACCGTTTTTCCCTTTATGCAAGCCCTGAGTTCATCGGGAAATCCCGGCTTGAAGATGTCAGGACGACCTTCAGTGTGAAGGTCGTTTACCTGACGTCTGAGCTCATTGACTCTTTCAAAGTCTTTTTCCTGAGCAAACCGTACTGTCATTTCAGAGGGTCTGAATCGCTTCGATACCCATTTCCGCTGCCAGGTCATTGACCATGGAGAGGTTCTCGGGAAGGACATCGACCATTCCTGATTCCTCGCTGGCTCTGAACCTGCCGTCCTCTATCTCACCGGGCATCAGGATGCCTTTGGAGTTTTTGGCGAGCTTTGAGGCCTTAAGCTCATGGATTCTGTCATCCACATCCTTATAGTACTTCTCCTCATCGTTGAACGCACTGATGTCCATTGCGATCATCATGAGGGAGGGACCATCCGCACAATCCTTTGCCCTGTCACCCGTTCCGCCTCCGAAGAGCGTTCCGGCCAGAATGTCGACCATTACTGCCATGCCCCAGCCCTTATATCCTGCCATGGGAGGAATGGTGTAGTAGTCCTTCATGCTGGTAGTGGGCATGCCTTCCCTGTCCAGGCCCCAGCCTTCGGGGATCTCGGTGGCACCCTGACGCTTCATGTTGGAAACCTTGCCGTTGGCGACGACGGTCATTGCCATGTCAAGAACGGGAGAGACTTCATTGCGTGCCGGAGCCGCAACGGCGACTGGGTTGTTTCCGATAACCTTCTCACAGCCGCCCCAGGGAGCCATTGTGGAATCTCCGGTGCCGAGAACGGTACCGACCATGCCGGCCTTCTGGGCCATCTGGGCATAGTAGGCAAGGGCTCCGAAGTGGTTTGCGCCCTTGACGCACACGACGCCGACACCGTGCTCCTTGGCCTTCTTCATCGCCTCTTCCATCGCCCTGTAGCCGAGGATCTGTCCGCTGGAATGATTACCGTCCCAGACCGCGACCACACCGTTGTCCTTAACGACCGTGGCACTCATGTTCGGTCTCATCTTACCTTCCCTGATGAGTCTTACGTACCTGGCGGTGCAGAGGATTCCGTGGGAGTGCACTCCCCTCTGATCCGCCTCAACCAGCATGTCCGCAATGATGCGGGATTCATCCTCACACACTCCGGACTTCATGAAAATCTCCGTGATCCTGTCCTTTGCTTCCTTTACTGAAATCCTTACCATAGCCCTTTCTCCTTCTTCATCTCTCGATTTTTATGTATCTGCCCTTGCTGTGCTGGATCGCATTCACGATCGAGACGGCGGCAAGGCCCGTATGACAGTCGGCTATGAACGGTGTGCCGTTCACCAGCGACTTATAGAATTCATTGATCAGGATTCCGTGGCTCACGCCCCACTCCGACTTCTCTCCGGTAAGCACCTCCGCCGGATGGAAGATCGTGTTACCGTCCTCCTCCACTATCGTGAGTCCCGACTGGCGCACCTGCATTACCGCATGCTCCAGTCTCAGTTCCACGTCACACACCTTGGACCCCAGATAGCAGTTGGTGCAGAAGGCGACGACCTCGGCTCCGCATTTCAGCTTCATCAGTGCCATTGCGGTGTCCTCAACCTCATAGGCATCGGTATCGCGGAGCTTTCCGTCAAAGCCCGCCAGCGCCTCCACGCCGCCCGTGAGGTAATCGACGAGATCGAGGGTGTGAATTGACTGATTGATGATGCAGCCACCCCCTTCGCCTGCATACTTACCCCTCCAGGGTGACTCGCTGTAGTACTTGCCGTTGCGGTACCAGGTGACCAGGGCCATGCCGCTCAGGATCCTGCCGTACTTTCCGCTGTCCAGAATCTCCTTGGCCTCCACGCTCGCCCTGTTGAGGCGGTTCTGGAAGCAGACACCCAGCAGCTTTCCCGTCTCCTCGCTCTTTCTTATCATCTGCTTCGCCTCATTCACGGTAATGGCAAGGGGCTTCTCGCAGAAGACGTTAAAGCCATGGTCCAGCAGGTCCATGACAATCGTGGGATGGGTGTTGTGGGGTGTTATGACATGCACTGCGTCAATGTCCTTACCGTAAAGGTCCCTGTAATCGGTAAGGGGAGTGCCTCCATAGGTCTTCGAGAAGGCCTCCGCCCTCTCCCTGTCGATGTCAACACAGTACTCCAGTGTTGTGTAGGCATTGCCGGATAGTGCCTTTCCATGGTTCTTCGATACGGCTCCGCAGCCGATTACGGCGGTTTTCAGCATTCAGCTCTCCTTTGTGACAGATGATTTGTACTGTCCCGGTGTTATACCCTCCACGGTCTTGAAGACGCGAAGGAAGGTCCTGAGACTTCCGAATCCGCACTCCTCAACCACATCTCCGACCATACGGCCCTCGGAAAGCAGGCTCTTGGCCTTCTCAAGCCTGTATCCGGTTATGTATTCGGAAATGTTTATTCCGTGGTATTTCTTGAAAATCCTTGATAAATATGCGATCGAGATGCCGAAGCTGTCGGCAACCGATGAGACGTTCATCATCGAATTGGGGTAGTTCTCCTGGATGTAGGCAAGTACCCTTGTGTAGATCTGATACGTCTCAGAGGATACATCGGCAGTCGATGCGATAACGGCACTTATGCTGTAGCACGTCGAGTCAATGATTTCCTCAACTCCTGAGAGCGACTTCTGGAAGTTCTGCGACTGCAGTATGGGCGGGAAGTTGATCTCGGGAATGACCTCTGAAAAACGGGAATCGAGGCTGTTTATCGTCCTTATTATCGTTCCGCTTATGCTGAAAAGCAGGAAGCGGAGGGTCTTGGGTGAGACCCCGTTCTCCCGGTTTCGGTCGATGACCCGATTCATCACGGACTTGGCCTTCTCCGCATCACCCTCCTTCATCGCCTTCTGGAGCATCATGCTCTCCTCAAGCGTGAACTGATAGGTGTTCTGCCTGGTGGTGGCAAGCATCTCCTGATAGGAAAGGTAAGGAATGTCATGGTCCTTCTGATACTCATGGACGCTTATCGCCTCCAGATAGCTGTCCCGGATTGATTCAAGTCCGTGGTGGATAAGTGATCCGGAGAGCTCGGAGAGCACTCCCTCCTCCTGTACCCTTTTAAAAAGGGATATGAAGTACTCATCATCCATCGATGCATTGATTATGAAAGCATCGCCGTAATCGGACCGGAACGGAATAACAAGACACTCACTGCCGCAGATATCCTTCAAATACCCACCCGCATCACCGTCACTGCATTTGGCGATTACGACGCAGAAGGCATCCGACAGCAGCTCGACGCCGAGGGCGGAGAGGGTTTCCTTCGTAACCTCGGTATCTCCGTCAAGGAGCTTGTGGAAGGCACTTTCCGCCAGGGAAAGCTTCTGCCGCGAGATGACGTTGGTAAGCTCCTCCCGCTGTGCCTTGAGGTTGTCGACGCTTGTGATGAAGGGGGCGTAATCCCCTGATTCCATCGGGATCTTCTCCAGATCAACGCCCGATGCCGCCACCGCGGCCTCATACCGGGTCCAGTCCCTGCTGACGTTCCGTTTGATAAGGAAGGCACAGAAGGCCACGGCGGAGATGAAAGATGCCGTCAGGACCACGATCAGGATGTAGAAGGCACGGAAGTACATGCCCCTGTCCATAAGGACTATGCACTTCAGGCTCAGTATCAGGTCCTCGGCAACTGAGGCGACATAGTTTTCCACCCTGCCGGTGGAACCGAGCTCGAGGGAGGCAAAGCGGGTATCCCTTTCCCCTGCCTCATAACTGTCTGAGAAGGAGTAGACCAGAGAGTCCATACGCTCGCTGTAGATAACCACGTCATGGTAGTCATCGATTATGTCAGGGAAGAGCTCCTTCTTCGAAACAATGACACCCAGTGAAAGGTTGTTGGGATTTGAGGAGCGGATATATGTAAGCGGGATCAGGAGAAGTATCTCACTTTCAGATATGTCATGGATGTAAACATCCCAGATTTCATGTCTCAGTATCGAGTCTATCCTGCCCTGGGACAGGGGCAGGTACTCCATCAGTGCCATCTCACTGATATGGCCCCACGACTGGTCAGATACATACCAGTCGTTAATGGGACTGAAGAGGAAGAGCTTTTCCACGCTGGAGCTGGTCTGCTCCAGACGTCTGAT
>JALEVV010000003.1 GCA_022788185.1 Spirochaetales bacterium
TGCTTTGCGTACGCTGAATGACAACACGCTGCTCAACCTGAACTGCAGCAGGCTGAGATTATTGGAACGGGCAGGTGGGCTCATTATGGTTCCATCTGCATCATCTGCATCTTAGTGTCGGCTCCTCCCTGCGACAAAGCCAGCGGGGTTTCTGCCGACACAAAGGAGTTTTACTATGAAAAAGACACATTGACGTAAAGGCCTGCTTCGTCAAAGGAGACAGGCCTTTAAACAGCACGGGGCAGTCGGCATGACTGTTTTTCAGTAATTCATGAACCCGGTTGTTTCTGCAGGAAAATATTGCGAAAATCTCAGTCTGGGGCCATGAAATTTAGCATCACCGGAAAAAAGGAACAGAAAACCGTAGAAATTTTAAAATCTGTATACAAATTTAATCGGGTAGATAATTATTTGTTTGATAAAGAATTATAAAATTGAAAAACAAATTTCACAAAAATTTCAAAAATTTGTATACATTTTTTTCAAAAGTATATTGATTATTTTTTTTCAATTGATTATCTTTAAGCCATCAATAAGGGAAAACAAATAAATCCCTTAGAAAAAATTTACCTCCTTTTGTTCCCCTCGTAGCGGTTTACCTCCTTTTCTCCGCAGAGGGGTTTTTTATACCCTTCGTCCTTCAGCAAAAAAAACATCAGGACAGGCCTGATGTAAATGACATGAATGATTGTTTTCAGCAGAATACCGAAGCCATGAGGGTAAGATTTCCGTCTCCCCTGTACTCTCCGTACAGTCTCAGGCAGAGCAGCCTGAGATCGGCACCGATCTTCCATAGACCTCTTTCATATCCGGCCAGAAGCGACATGGAGTCATGGAGCGTGATGCGGGCTTCGGCACCCGGGGTGAGATCTGAGAAACGGAACACATCAGAAAGTGAGACTTCCGCAAAGAAGTCAATGAAGTCATATTTCCAGCTGAAGGAAAGTGCCGTCGAGAGGGCATTGAAGTTCCTGAGCGTAATGGCACCCCTGACTCTGTTCTTATAGGTCAGCATCACGGCTTCCACGTGGGAGAATACGGCTCCATCCTTCTCGAAGCCGGCCCTGAGGAGCTTCGTGCCTGAGTCAATCCCGATTCTCAGCTGGGATTCATCGATTCCGCTTTTCGTGTAGGCTGCGCCATATGAAACGGCAGCGCCCAGGGATAGGGACAGAGTGTCGGTAATCCCGGCTTCATGGCCTGCAAGGATATTCATTGAGAGTACGGGTTTTACGGTGTATCTGCCATCAGCTTCCCTTACTGCCGTGAGGGAAAGATCGGCACCGCCTCCGAAGGAGCCCATGCCGATGAGAAAAGATGCGGCGTACTCTCCTTCCTTTGTGAAGTCTCTGCTTCCTAAGCGGGAAACAGGCATCAGCAGAAACACGTCATCGGTAACCAGGGAAGGGTTTGCCATGACGTTTTCCTTAAGGTACGTGTCAGTGAATGCGGCGCTGAGCGGTAACATGAGCGAAAGGAGCAGGATTACTGCCGTCAGTTTACTCTTCATCAGCTGAGGCTTCCTTCGTATGGAATTTCTGGGATGCTTCCTGCATCCTTAGCCTGCCTTCCCGCTTCAGCTCCGTTTCCGTGAGGGCCTGTATCTTATCTATGGGACGTCCTGAGGTGAACTGCCTTATCATGCAGTCGGTTTCCTCGGCCCCGGTGGCCCTCGGGTAGTGGATGAAGCCATGGACCGTGTTTGCTATCTCTATGTATTTTGCCTGGGAGCCTGCGGCCTCCAGTGCCAGCGCAAAGAGTTTTCCGTCATCCTTCAGGGGATCGAATTCGGCTCCGATGACAAGGGTGTCGGGAAGACGGGAAAGATCCGAGGCAAGCAGCGGTGAGAAGAGCGGGGACAGTATGTCCTTAGGCTCCCTCTGGTAGCAGCTTATGTAGAACTTCATCATCCTGTCTGTAAGGGTGGGGCTGTCGGCATATTTCTGGAAGCTCTCCGTCCTCAGCCTTCCGTCGGTGACGGGACAGATGAGGATCTGGCCCGTGGGGATCGGGACCTTCCTGTCTCTTGCCAGCAGGGAGACGCCTGCGGCCAGTGAGCCGCCCGCACTGTCGCCCATCAGAAAGAGCCTGTCGGGATCGACCTTCCAGTACCTTACGCCCTGGAGGGCCCAGAGATATGCGTCATAGCAGTCCTCGATGGCCGTCGGGAATTTATACTGGGGCGCAAGCCTGTAGTCCAGAAGCAGGACGGATGAGTTCGTAACGGCTGCGATGTGTGAACAGTAGAGACCGTAGAGATCCATGTTTCCGAAGACCCAGCCGCCCCCGTGCATGTAGATGATGAGGGGCTTGAGACTCGTCATTGCAAGGTCTGCCGAGCTGGAGTAGAAGTGTCCCGTGATGACCCCGCCTGTTACCGGAATGACGTATGTGGTTTTTGAAATATGGGGTGCGGGTTTGTTGAACAGCTTCCTTACGAACCTTGAGTTCGGTATGGATTTCTTGTTCAGGTTATTTATAGCCTCAGGCGTCAGCTTCTCGACATCCCGCTCCGTGAACGTGTTTGAGAGCGAGACAATCTTCTGCATCTTCCTTGAAAGCGGATATTTCTCATTCATGGGAACATTTTAAAGTCGGATTAACTGATAATTCAAGGCATTGACCTTAAAAAAGCCCATATGTCCGGCAGAAATAAGGACCGGAGTTACTTCTTCGGTCCTTTTTCCAGAATCTTCCTGAAGTTCAGGGTGAATACGGTGAGTGCCGTCAGGGCCGATGTGATGTCGCTGACAGGTTCCGCGATGAATACTCCCTTCACGCCCAGGAATGAGGAGAATAAAAGGACAAGAGGTATGAGCAGGATGACCTTCCTGAGAAGTGCGATGAAGAGTGAGATCTTCGCCTGTCCCAGTCCCAGCAGTGTCTGCTGGCAAGCCATCTGGATGCCGAAAATACCGAGTCCGCAGAAATAAATTCTTGTGAACGGAACGGCATAAGCGACAAGATCCGCATCGCCCGTGAACAGGGAAAGGAAGAAGGAGGGGAAAAGCTCGAGCAGTGCCATCATGATGAAGGCATAGGAGACTGCAGTGACCAGGAATACCCTAAAGGCCTGTCTTACCCTGTCGCTGTTCCTGGCTCCGAAGTTATAGCTTATTACGGGCTGGGCCCCCTGGGCAAAGCCCTGAAGCGGCATCCAGCAGAAGGACATTATGGATGCGATCATGGTCATTGTCCCCACGGCCGCATCGCCTCCGGTGCGCTGGAGGGTTGAATTGAAGACGATGTTTATCGCGGCTTCGGTGGCGGCCATTATGAAGGGGGACACGCCGAGCATCAGGACGGGAAGCATGACCTCCTTCCTGATCCTGAATTTACTCAGTCGGAGACGGAGGATAGTCCGCTTTGAACTGAAGAACCTCAGTACCCAGAGGGCCGATACCGCCTGGGAGAGGATGGTTGCCAGTGCGGCTCCCTTTGCGCCCATGGAAAGGACGAATATGAACAGGGGATCAAGGGCGATGTTCATCACCGCACCGATGATTATCGTGATCATGGCAAAGGAGGAGTATCCCTGGACGGTTATGAAGGGATTGAGGCCAAGGGCCAGCTGGACGAATACTGTTCCCAGCAGATAGATGCCAATGTAGTCCTCCGCATAGCCTATTGTCTGGGAAGAGGCGCCGAAAAGGAAAAGCAGCGGGGTTTTGAAGACGGAGAAGAGTACTGTCAGGACAATGGAGATTATGATGAGTGAGCACGCACCCTGGTTGAGGATGTCCTCAGCCTTTTCCTTATTGCCGCTTCCCAGCTGAATCGAGGCAAGCGGTGCACCGCCGGCTCCGATAAGGTTTGAGAATGCCGTTATGAGCATCAGGATGGGGAAGGTAACGCCAACTCCCGTAAGGACGATTCCGCCAGTTCCCGGGATGTGTCCGAGGTAGATGCGGTCAACTATGCTGTACAGGGCGTTGATGAGCTGTGCGCAGATCGTGGGAATTGCAAGTCTGAGAATGAGGCGGCCCACAGGTGCCTTTGCCATTAGTTCTTCACGTGTCATGACAAACTCATTACTCCAATTCCCCCATTTAGGCAATAGCGTGTCAGATGAGAAAATATGACAGGTCCCAGAGCGGCATGCATACCGACCTTCTGAGAAGATAGGTGTAGTCATCGCGGATGGCGCCCACGACTTTGGGAAGGACCCAGAGGTCATCGGTTTTATGGTAGGCTGAAAGCAGGATCCTCGGCCTGTATTCCCTGATGGTGGAGGCAGCTCCCTTAAGACCCCTTTCCTCCTCGCCCTCGATGTCGTACTTGATCACGGACACACTCCGTCCCCGGAGAATGGAATCGATGCTCTCCGCCCTGATGACGCCATTACCGCCCTTTGCATTGCCGCGGCCTTTCCCGAAGGTGAAGTTCATGGTACCGGGGCACTCCGAGACGGCAGCCTGGTACAGCTCCGTATCCCTCAGTCCCTCCGCCCGGGCCTTAAGTCTCCTGAAGGACTTCGGATCGGGTTCGCATGCGTAGATCCGGCCGTAGTTTTCCGTGAAGGAGAGAAACAGCGAGAGCGTGTCTCCGTTGTAGGCACCCGCATCGAAGAAGGAGTCCCCTTCCCTGATTTGAAGAAGCTTCCAGTTTTCCCTCTCATCGGAGACTCCTTTCATCAGCTCTTCGGTGCTGCCTGTGAGTTTGTTCCGGATTGCGGCTTCAAAGACCTTCCGGCTCTCCTCATCCCCGAGCCGTCTGTAAGCCTTTTCGATCTCCCGCGCATGGCGGGAGGCATATTCAGTGCGGAAGGGCTTATGGTCCTCATCGAAAAGCAGATCCGGGATCAGCAGGGTGCAGCACTCTGCCACATGGAGTATGTAGGACATCACCTCCGGATCCCGGGAGCCGAAGACCATGAGGACCACCATCTCCCTTCCGTACTCTGCAAGACAGTCCTCGAAGGAGCGCACCTTATAGCCGTGGAAGGTCCTGCTTCTCACAAAGCCGGGGGAGGCGAATACGGCCCTTACCCGTACGTGCAGGTCCTCCAGGATCGAGAAGAGCTTGTCAGCCCCGTCCCCGGTTCCGTAGATGACCACGGGTTGCCGTGTTTCCGATAAAAAAGTCCAGATATCCTTATCCATGTAATCAATGTTACTCCATTTCCTCAATTGACAAAACATGGTGCATCATTATCATCATTTTCCTATGCACGACATCATTGTAAGGGCAGTATCGTTCTTCCTCATCGTACTGCTTGCCTATGCCCTCAAAAGAGCCGGGGTATTCACCCGTAACGACGGCTTCGTCCTCTCGCGGGTCGTCATGAACATCACGCTTCCATGCGCTATCATAACAAGCTTCTCATCCGGAGGATTTACCGGAATGATGCTAATCTTCATCCTCTTCGGACTGGGGATCAACCTGGCCCTTCTGGCCGTGGCCTTCCTGATGAGCCGGGGAAAGGGCAGGGAGGATAAGATTCACTATCTGCTGTCGGTACCTGCATACAACATCGGAGCCTTCACGCTTCCCTTCGCCTCCGGAATGCTGGGACCCGTCAGTGCCCTCACCGTGTGCATGTTCGATGCGGGAAATGCCTTTCAGTGCGTGGGGTTCGACTACGCCATAACCAAGGCTGTCGTGGACGGGAACGGAAGGTTCAGTCCCCTGAAAGCCATAAAGACGGTACTGAAGGTGCCCACCTTTGACTGCTACATGATATTCATCACGCTCTCACTGCTGAAGATTCCCGTGCCGGAAGAGATATTCTCCTTCACATCCATCGTGGGAAGTGCCAATGGCCCATTGGCAATGATAATGATAGGCCTGATGCTGGAAATCCGGTTTGATAAGGATTCCTCAGTCAGGGCATTCTCGGTGCTCCTTGTCCGTTATGCCTTTGCCATAGTCCTGGCCTATATCTTCTATAATTACCTCCCGTTCTCCCATGAGATCAGGAAGGGACTTGCGATCGTTGTGTTCTCCCCGATCTCATCGGCGGCTCCTTCCTTCACCATGGACCTCAGGGGCGATACCGCCCTGGCGGGGATGGTGAACAGCCTCTCGATCGCTGTGAGCATCGTGGTAATCCCGCTTATGGTCATTCTCCTCTGATCATGCCGGTACGGATGCTTTTTCAATGAGACCGTAAGGGGGCATGAGGTATCCGGTTACCATGCCCTATGGCGCTGCAGCTGCTTCCCTGCATTGGCGTATAGTCGGCAAAATTCAACATTAAACCCTTTTTTTTTGAGATAAGGCATGGTTTAATTGAACCATAGGAAAAAGGGGATAATATGAAGAAGATATTATATGTAGCCTCCGAGTGCGTACCTTTCGTAAAGACCGGAGGACTTGCTGATGTTGTCGGTTCACTGCCGAAGAGTTTCGATAAGAAAGAGTATGACGTGCGTGTCATGATTCCCAACTACCGCTGTATCGATGCGAAGTACAGGGAAAAGGCAAAGTGTCTTTACTACTTCCAGATGGATAACAGGGTGTATGTCGGTGTCCACCAGCTTGAGCTTGACGGTATCATCTACTACTTCATCGACAACGAACAGTATTTCGGCGGCAACGTTCCTTACTACGACCTGTTCCAGGACCTCGAGAGATTCGCATACTTCTCAAAGGCATGTCTTTCAGCACTCCCCTTAATCGGGTTCCGTCCTGAGATCATCCACTGCCATGACTGGCAGTCCGCACTGGTCCCCGTATATCTCAATACCGTATTCCAGGGAGATCCGTTCTTCCGCGGAATCAGGACGATCATGACGATTCATAACCTCCGCTTCCAGGGAACCTGGAACGTCGGTCACATCAAGTGGGTCTCAAAGCTTCCTGACGAATGCTTCGTGCCCGGTCGGCTTGTAAGTCCCTTCCAGAACACGAAAATTCCCCAGAATGACTGGAACTGTTCAATGATGAGAGGAGCCCTCGTCTACTCAGATTACATCACCACTGTCAGCAACACCTATGCCGGTGAAATTCAGACATCTGAATTCGGTGACGGTCTTGACGACATCCTCTCCTGGAGAAAGGAACGTCTCTGGGGTATCATCAACGGTATCGACTATGAAATCTGGAATCCCCAGACAGACAGCAAGCTTGCTTCCAACTACAATACCAAGACACTGAAAAAGGCACGTGCCGAGAATAAAATCGCACTACAGAAGGAGCTTGGTCTTGAAGAGAATGCCGATACCTTCACCCTCGGACTTGTTTCCCGCCTTACAGACCAGAAGGGACTCGACCTCATCGACCAGATCATGGACAGACTGTGCAACATGAACCTCAATCTTGTGGTACTCGGAACGGGTGCTTCCAACTATGAGAACATGTTCCGCTACTATGAGAGCAAGTACCCGAATAAGGTTAAGGCAAAGATCTGTTATTCAGATGCTCTTGCCCATAAGATCTATGCCGGATGCGATGCGCTTCTCGTTCCCTCCGCCTTTGAGCCCTGCGGACTCACCCAGCTCATCAGCCTCCGCTACGGTACCATCCCCATCGTCCATGAGGTCGGAGGTCTCAAGGATACGGTCAAGCCGTACAACCAGTATGACAAAACCGGAACAGGCTTCACCTTCAGGAACTACCTTTCAGGTGAGCTTCTTGACAGGATTACCGCTGCATACCAGCTCTACACCGACGACAGGAAGGAGTGGGAGAACATGCAGAAACGCGGCATGAAGGAAGACTGGTCCTGGACCAACTCATCAAAGATTTACATGGATCTCTACTCCAGGATGTAAGAAGCATCAGATAGGACTCCGGAAAACCTCCGGAGTTCTTTTTTTGTCCTCAAAGCTTAAGAAAACCGGCTTAATGGGCCCGTTTTTCCGTGTTTCAGCTTATATGATGAAAAAAATTTTCAGTATTTTCTGATAATTCAACTTCGTACATTCGGTGTATATGTTAGAAGTTCTGATTAATGTCAGAAGTTAACTTGTGACATCGACAAAATTGGCGAAAGAACCCGTAAAACGGGGAAAAACTTCGTACAACATATTACATTTACGATTGAAGTGTTTCGACGTATAGTAATAAGTCGGTGTCAGAAGTACGAACAATGTTATATGTTACATGTGATGTAATAAGTTCTTATGACATATCTTAATTCCATATATTACAATAAATTAACTCCAAACGAGGTTGACTTCATACATTATATGTTGTATGTTGTAGGTGTAATAAGGAAAGAGAGAAGATGAAGAAAGTTCTGTGCATGATTTTACTGGTTCTTACAGTGATGATGACCATCGCTGCAAAGACTGAGTCCTGCACACTCACTCTCAGGGCTGTTGTTGAAGAGAAGCACACATTCACAATGACCGATGACGGATTCTGCAACTTCTCTTCCAATGCTGCCGAAGCTTCCTTCAGCGTTGAGGCTTTCGACTCCTTCGGATCCCAGGTCGGAATCGAGGATGGACGTCTTGCCGCAGAGAGCGGAAACATCACTCTCTTCGTTACCGCAAAATAATCACTTGAGAAAGTAATACATACAAACAGGGTAAGGACCGGAATTGCACCTCCGGTCCTTTTTTCACATTAGCTGAAATATGGGTTCTCTCAGACTCTGACCAGTCTCATTGCCACAAAGGTGGGAATGTTCATCTCGTGCAGTCTGCCTTCCCCGTTGGTATCCTCATAGATATCGGTAAGCATGAAGCCGTTTTTCAGAAGAGGCTGAAGATTGTCGCTGAGGGAGTGGGAGAACTGTATTCCCGCATCCGCCTCCTTAAGCTCCTGCATCAGCGCGGGATCCTTAAGCGGGTTGTAGGGCAGGGAATGGGTTATCCTGGTTTCATCTTCACCCTCCACGATGTAGTTTATGCCGTTATCGATACCGGTCATCAGGACACCGCCCTTTTTCACTATCCTCG
>JALEVV010000044.1 GCA_022788185.1 Spirochaetales bacterium
TGAGGAGCCGTTTGCCCACATTGTGGACGCGCTCTTATTATATAGGGAGTGCAGGAGTGGTATCGCAGGAGACCATCATGAAATACATCGAAAACCAGAAGGATGTATAGCCATGCTTTCATCTCCCGCCTAAAGACGGGAGTCTTCCCGCATGGATTTTATAAACTGCTTTCAAAGTAATTGTGAAAGTTGTATCTTCAAGGCCATGGAAAAAAGCGGTTCGGTTAAAAAAGGTATCTTCTATATACTTGTTTCAGCTTTCGGGTTCTCTGTGATGAACCTCTGCGTCACGCTTGCAGGTGACCTTCCGACCTTCCAGAAGGCCCTCTTCAGGAACGGTGGAGCCATGATACTGGCATTAATCCTATTTATCAGAAGCGGGGATAAGCCCGATCTTAAGCCTGGCGACCTGGGCCTGCTGCTGGTAAGGGCCCTCCTGGGATCGGTGGGAGTGTTCGCAAACTTCTATGCCCTTGACCACATGATGATTTCCGATGCCTCGATGCTCAATAAGCTGGCACCTTTCTTCACATTGATCCTGTCTGCAATATTCCTGAAGGAAAAATCCAGCTGGAAGCAGTACCTGTTCGTCATCCTGGCCTTTGCCGGAATGCTTTTCATCGTGAAGCCTCAGATGGAGTTTACGGAGAGTATGGGCGCCTCAATCATCGGTGTCATCGGCGGCTTCGGTGCCGGTGCGGCTTACACGTGCGTGAGGGGGCTGGGAAAGAGGGGCATGCCATCCAGCCAGATCGTATTCGGCTTTTCCCTTATCTCAACCCTCATTGGCATACCCTTCGTCATTGCTGACCACGCTGCAATGTCGGTTAAACAGATCATAATCCTGCTGATTGCATCCGTTGGCGCTACCCTGGGTCAGTTCGGAGTCACCTGGGCATACAGGGAAGCTCCGAGCAGGGAGATTTCCATCTTCGATTACTTTACCGTAATCTTCTCCGCCCTCTGGGGCTTCCTGTTCCTTAGACAGATTCCCGACCCCATCTCATGCATCGGCTATGTGATCATATTTGCAAGTGCATATATGATGTTCCTCTACAACAGGAAGCACTGAATGGCCACAAAGCATGTCATATTCCTGGGAAGCTCCGTCACCTATGGAAGTGCTTCCAATGGTATATCCTTTGCCGATTATATCGCACAGCGAAACGGCTTTACCATTACGAAGGAGGCAGTCTCAGGGACTACACTTACCGATGATGAACCTCTTTCCTACATTGAAATACTGAGAGGAATCGATAAGTCATTAAAAGCTGATCTCTTCGTCTGTCAGCTTTCCACCAACGATGCGGCTAAAGGGAAACCGATTGGCGATGTCCTGTCACAGGATACTTCCACGGTTTTAGGTGCAATCAGGTATATTTCAGGATATGTTTCAGATGTATGGCACTGCCCTGTCGTCTTTTATACGAGTCCCCGGTTTGAAAGTGAGTCATACGGTCTGATGGTAAATGCTCTGAATAAAATCGCACCCGATGCCGGAATTACCGTCATCGACATGTGGAATGATGAGGCTTTCAACGCTGCCCGGAAGGATGCTTACATGGCAGATCCCATACATCCTACAGAGGCCGGATACCGACTCTGGTGGACACCGTATATAGAGAAGAAGCTTTCTGAGATCGTCTGAATTCTACTTTGAAATCTAACCGACCGGTAGCCATGGTGTAAGGTAAAAGGAGAGAATATGAGAAAGCTTATAGTTTTAGTGTTGCTTGCCATGATGGTGGTGTCGTGCAGCACGGATAAGGATATTCCGTTTGTTCAGAACAGTAACGGCTTTTACATTAATGCCAATAACCTGAGTGCAACCGATGAACACCGGATGTATCTGGAAGCGGATGATAAACTTTCCATCTCTGCCGAAGTTGAGAAGGGATTCATGACCCTTATTGTAATCGCGCCCAGCGGGGAAAAGCCTTTTGAAGGTAATTTCACTGAAGTTAAGAACTTCGAGATCCCTGTAGATGAAACCGGTACCTATCTGTTTTACGTTAAGATGAACAGGTTCACAGGAAGGCTTGAAGTGAATAGAGAAATCAGCAACTGAAAACATCAGAGTGAAAACTGTCCGTTCCGGAGGGATGTGCTTTGTCCACTCCTCGCTGTAGGTTTTTCTCTTCCGAAGGCAAACTTTGGTATCCATATGCCGTGATATTTCACGTTTAAACCAGTTTATCACTATTTGGTGCGGTTCAATCCTGGTTTATAATTAAAGTGTGTTGGGATTATTTCAGGAGGAGAGCCATGAAGGAAGTATCGATTCAGGAGCTGCAGATCAATCCGTACACCATGTTCAGCAAGGACTGGATGACCCTTACTGCGGGAAATGATTCGTCGGGATTCAATACCATGACGGTTTCCTGGGGCCACATCGGATCCATCTGGGATGGCGGTAACGGGAAGCATAACATGCCTACCGTCCTTTGTTACGTACGGCCCAGCCGTTATACCAAGGTTTTCATGGACAGTGAGGAATATTTCACCCTTTCCCATTTTCCTGAGGAGTACCGAAAGGCTCTGAATTATCTTGGAAGTCACTCCGGAAGGTCGGAGAACAAAGTCCAGACAGCAGGTCTTACACCTGTGTTTTATGAAAACACCACATATTTTGCTGAGGCCGATCTGGTGTTCGTCTGCCGGAAGCTTTATGAACAGGAAATGACCGAAGCAGGATTTCAGGACAGGGATCTGATCACCCGCAACTATCCGAGGAAAGATTTCCATACCCTCTATATCGGGGAGATCGTGAAAGTCCTTATGGCAGAGTGATAAAAAAAACTCCCTGAGAAATCAGGGAGTCTGCCGAGACCAAGAGGATTCGAACCTCCGACCCTCAGTTCCGCAAACTGATGCTCTATCCAGCTGAGCTATGGTCTCATATGCTTTTGTTTTCAAGCCTTATCATTATTGATCAAAACGGAGATTTGTTCAAGTGGGTAGTTCTTGTATTACAAAGAATTTTCCGCAAGCTTTTTGAACGCTTCAAAAGTTTCTTCCGAGATGACATGCTCCATCCTGCAGGCATCAGCTTCCGCGATATCGCGGGGAACACCCAGGGATGTGAGCCAGTCAGATACCTTCACATGGCGTTCGTAGATCTTCGTTGCGATCTTTTCGCCTTCTGCTGTGAGCTCGATGCGTCCTGTTTCATCCATCGTGACGAATCCGGCTTCCTTAAGATTTTTCATGGCAACACTGACGGATGGCTTTGAGAAATTCAGTACCCGTACGATGTCTATGGAGCGCACGATTTCCTTGTGCTCCTTAATCATTAGTATCGCCTCAAGATAGTTCTCTGCTGATTCCTGAATCTTCATTCCTCATACATTAAAACCTTATGGATTTTAAATCAACATAAAGTATTGACTAATATAGTTAGTATATTCTAACCTAACCAAGGTTAGTAATTACTAACCAGGAGTATGCAGTGATGCCTTTGACACTTGCCCGTACGGGTGAAACAGTAACGGTCAGACATGTGGGTGGTCCCGGACAGGTCCGCTCCCATCTGGCCGATCTTGGATTTACGGCAGGAACCGATGTTACCATCGTCAGTGAGATCGCAGATAATCTCATCGTTAACGTCAAGAACAGCAGAGTGGCCATTTCCAGGGAGATGGCTCAGAGAATAATGGTCTGATACAGGAGATAGGAGATATGAAGAAACTGAATGAACTGTCCGTAGGGGACAGCTGTACGGTTGTGAAGCTCAACGGAAGCGGAGCGGTGAAACGCAGGATCATGGACATGGGCATCACAAAGGGTGTGACGATCAAAGTTCGCAAGGTTGCCCCTCTCGGAGATCCCATGGAACTCACGGTGCGCGGATATGAGCTCTCAATACGTAAGGCTGACGCCTCACTTATTGATGTGGAATAAATTTTTTTGCAGATAGAGTTAGTAAAAACTAACTAAAGGAAGTAATGTATGGATATCAGAATCGCGCTGGCTGGTAACCCCAACAGCGGAAAGACAACACTATTCAATGCACTTACGGGTTCCAATCAGTATGTGGGAAACTGGCCAGGTGTAACCGTTGAGAAGAAGGAAGGAAAACTGAAGGGCTACAAGGATGTGACCGTGGTCGACCTTCCCGGAATCTACTCCCTTTCCCCATATACTCCGGAGGAAGAAGTGGCAAGGGAGTTCCTGATAAAGGAACGTCCCGATGTCATCATCAACATCATCGACGGAACCAACCTGGAGAGAAACCTCTACCTTACGACACAGCTCACTGAGCTCGGTATTCCGGTTGTTCTCGCAGTCAACATGATGGACGTGCTGGAGAAGACAGGGGAAAAGATCAACACGGAGCAGCTGGGCAGGGAGCTCGGTGTCATTGTCTGTGAGATCTCGGCACTTAAGGGAGACGGTATCACCAAGGCCGCAGAGACTGCAGTTACTGCAGTGAGGTCCGGTGAGAAGACCGTTCCCCGTCATTCCTTCAGCGGTGTCGTAGAGCATGCGCTTGCACACATCGAGGAGGCCGTGCTTCATGACATGGATGAATCCCTCCAGAGATGGTATGCGATAAAGATCTTCGAGCGTGACGAGAAGGTACGGAAGGCACTTAACATCGCTCCTGAAATCCTTGTCCACATTGAGGATGACATCCGCAAGGCCGAAGCTGAGGCAGATGATGATGCGGAGTCAATCATCACAAATGAAAGATATGTATACATCAGCAAGGTCGTTAAGGGCTGCATCAGGAGGAAGAAGGCAGGTGCTACCACTTCCGATAAGATCGACAGGGTCGTGACCAACCGTTTCCTGGCACTGCCCATCTTCGCCGTCATCATGTTCCTTGTGTACTATATTTCCGTCTCGACGGTCGGTGCATGGCTTACTGACTGGGTCAACGACGGTATTTTCGGTGAATCCTGGTCCCTGTTCGGTGCGGAGATTCCCGGTATTCCGGTGCTCGTGCAGTCCTTGCTCGATACAATCGGCTGTGCTGACTGGCTCAACGGCCTGATCATTGACGGTATCATAGGCGGTGTCGGTGCCGTTCTCGGCTTCGTTCTCCAGATGATCGTCCTGTTCATCTTCCTGGCCTTCCTTGAGGGCTGCGGTTATATGGCAAGAGTCGCATTCATCATGGACAGAATCTTCCGCAAGTTCGGCCTCTCAGGTAAGTCATTCATCCCGATGCTCATCGGAACAGGCTGCGGCGTTCCCGCAATCATGGCATCCCGTACGATCGAGAATGAACGTGACAGAAGGATGACGATCATCACCACGACCTTCATCCCCTGCGGTGCAAAGCTCCCGATCATTGCCCTTATCGCAGGTGCTCTCTTCGGCGGAGCCTGGTGGGTAGCACCCTGTGCATACTTCATTGGTATCGCCGCAATAGTAATTTCCGGAATCATTCTCAAGAAGACCCGCGCATTCTCAGGCGACCCGGCACCGTTTGTAATGGAACTTCCTTCCTACCATTGGCCGACTGTCACCTACATCCTCAGAAGCGTTGCCGAGAGGGCAGGCTCCTTCATAAAGAAGGCCGGTACGGTTATCCTTCTCTCCGCAATCCTTCTCTGGTTCCTCCAGGCCTTCGGCTTCGAGAACGGCGGCTTCGGAATGGTTGAGGAACTGGACAACTCAATTCTGGCCACGATCGGAAACCTCATTGCCTGGATCTTCACTCCGCTCGGCTGGGGAAACTGGCAGGCAGCGGTTGCCACGATCACGGGCCTCATCGCCAAGGAGAACGTTGTTTCCACCTTCGGTATCCTCTACGGCTTTGCCGAGGTTGCCGAGGACGGTGCGGAGATCTGGGGAACTCTTGCAGGCTCCTTCACATCCGTATCAGGTTTCTCATTCCTGGTATTCAACCTTCTCTGTGCTCCCTGCTTTGCGGCCATCGGCGCAATCAAGCGTGAGATGAACAGCAGGAAGTGGTTCTGGACCGCGATCGGATATCAGTGCGGCTTTGCCTATCTGGTATCGCTGGTAATCTTCCAGCTCGGTGCCTTCGCATCCGGATACGGAAACATCTTCGGTTTCCTTATCGCAATTCTGGTACTGGCTCTGACCTGCTGGCTTCTGTTCAGGAAGAACCGGCAGTCTGCATGACCATACACTCCTTTTACGGCCTCGGAAACGGGGTCGTTTTTTCACTTGATAAACGGAAAATAGAGTAGTATATTATCCTTATTAGGATAAATTCCTAATAATAGGAGAATATGTTATGTCAGTTCATCTGCCTCTTTCAGTCAGGGTACCTATCGACAGCGATAATCCCAGCATTATGAGAGATGAGGCAAAATGTATCAGATGCGGACAGTGTAAGGAAGTCTGTGAAAAGAGAATCGGAGTTCATGGAACCTACACCTTTGAGGAAACGGGTGGCCGTGCCATCTGCATAAACTGCGGACAGTGCGCAAATGTCTGTCCCGTGAACAGCATTACCGAGGTCTATGAGTATCCTCAGGTGAGAGCTGCCGTACACGATCCGGATAAGGTAGTCATCGTAAGCACATCACCTTCAGTGCGTGTCGCGATCGGAGAGGAATTCGGTCTTCCTGCAGGTTCTTTTACAGAGGGCAGGATGATTTCCCTCTTAAGGGCTCTGGGTGCCGATTACGTTCTTGATACCAATTTCGGAGCAGACCTCACGATTGTTGAGGAGGCAAGCGAACTGATCGAAAGGGTCACCAATGGCGGTGTGCTTCCCCAGTTCACCAGCTGCTGTCCTGCATGGGTGAAGTATACGGAAACTTACCATCCGGAGCTTCTGGCCAACATTTCATCGGCAAAGAGCCCGATCGGAATGCAGGGACCTACCATAAAGACATATTTCGCCAAAAAAGCCGGAATCAATCCGGAAAAGATTGTGAATGTGGCACTCACTCCCTGTACTGCCAAGAAGGCCGAGATCAGGAGGGCGGAGATGAACAGTGCCGGAAAATATCTCTCAAAGCCTGAGATGAGGGATATGGACCACTGCATCACGACCAGGGAGCTTGCCCTTTGGGCAAAGGAAGAAGGAATCGATTTCAGCTCGCTTCCTGAAGGCAGATATGATTCCCTGATGGGTGAAGCGTCAGGTGCCGGAGTTATCTTCGGTAATACCGGCGGTGTGATGGAGGCTGCACTCAGAACTGCATATGCCTTCATCACGGGAAAGAATCCCGAGGGAAAGCTTGCGGATCTCAAGGCTGTGCGCGGCTATGAAGGCGTACGTGATGCTGAGATCAGAATCGGGGACCTTTCAATAAAAGTCGCAGTCATTCACGGAACTGCAAATGCCGAGAAATTCATAAGGGAAAAGCAGATCACTGATTATCAGTTCGTGGAAGTAATGACATGTCCCGGCGGCTGTATCGGAGGCGGTGGACAGCCCAAGGACTTTGAAAAGGATCCTGATGAAGTCAGGAAAGCCAGGATCGCATCCATCTATGCAAGGGATGAGGCGATGACTAACCGTCTCAGTCATGAAAATGAGGAAATTAAATCACTGTATAAGGAATTCTACGGTAAGCCGCTGAGTGACATTGCTGAGCAGATGCTTCATACAGCTTATCTGGACCGGAGCGGTGATCTTAAAATAGGAGAAAAGAAAATGGCAAAATGGAAATGCAAAGTATGCGGCTACGTTTACGAGGGTGAAACCCTTCCTGAGGATTTCAAGTGTCCTATCTGCAAGCAGCCTGCATCATCATTCGAGAAGGTTGAGGAAGAGAAGGCAGCAGGTGCAAATCCCTATGCAGGCACAAAGACAGAAAAGAACTTGCAGGAAGCATTTGCAGGTGAAAGCCAGGCCAGGAACAAGTACACCTACTTCGCAGAGGTAGCAAGAAGGGAAGGTTATGAGGAGCTTGCCGAGCTTTTCCTCAAGACTGCCCGCAATGAGCAGGAGCATGCAAGGGTATGGTTCCAGGAGCTCGGTCACATCGGTGACAGCGCAGCTAACCTTCTTGCTGCAGCAGAAGGCGAGAACTATGAGTGGACTGACATGTATGACCGCATGGCCAAAGAAGCTGACGAGGAAGGTTTCCACGATCTTGCTGACAGATTCAGAAAGGTCGGAGCAATCGAGAAGCGCCATGAGGAGCGCTACAGAAAGCTTCTTGAAGATGTGAAGACAAAGCAGGTATTCGAGAAGAGCACCGTCACTGTCTGGGAGTGCAGGGTCTGCGGCCACATCGTAGTCGGCACAAAGGCTCCCGAAGTATGTCCCGTATGTAAGTACAGCCAGGCATATTTCGAGGTCCACAAGATCTGATAACGTCAGCTTTGACACCATGAGCCCGGGATTCCCGGGCTCTTTCCGTCATTATGGCTCACTCTGAACCATGTGTTTCATCATCATCTGCCTCAAAACGACCCAGAATATTACCTTCCGACACAATGCTGTGTCATTATGACTCAAAAAGGACGGAAAACTTCCTTTCAGGTTTGCTTTCTTAGATATTAATTCATTGCATCTGAATGATTTATCATTCTTGGCACTCCTCATGCTTTATAAATGGCATAAACAAAAATGAAAGTTAAGGAGGCCACAAAATGGCAGACATCAGAAAATACAATAATAACAATTCACTCGATTCATTCTTCGACTCATTCTTCATGACAGGCAAGTTCCCTCCCGTGGATATCTACGAGAACCCCAATGAGTACGTCATCAAGGCTGAGCTTGCAGGCTACGATGAGGGTAAGATAAACCTCTATATTGAAAAGCACGTTCTTCACATCGCTTCAGGCGAAAAGGAAGAGAAGCATGAGGATAAGGACAGGAAGTACCTTATCAGGGAAAGAGCGGTAAGGTCCTTTGAAAGAAGCTTTACCCTTCCTGAGGATGCAGCTGAGGAAAACCTCACAGCCACATACAAGCAGGGTGTTCTTACGGTGGTTGTTCCCAAGCTGCCCAAGGAAGAGCCCAAGAAGATAGAAGTAAGGATCAACTGATAAGGAGGAATGGATAAACATGAGATACTACTACGACCCGATCGACACGATCTTCAGCGACATTTTCGATACCTGGACCAATACGGGAAAGCGTGTACCGAAAGCGGATGTGTATGAGACCAAGGATGCATACGTCATAGAGGCAGAGGTTGCGGGATATGACGA
This sequence comes from Spirochaetales bacterium, assembly GCA_022788185.1. Lineage (GTDB taxonomy): Bacteria > Spirochaetota > Spirochaetia > Sphaerochaetales > Sphaerochaetaceae > Bullifex. The sequence continues at coordinate 9,097 of JALEVV010000044.1, forward strand.
GAAGAACATAAACCTCCATGTTGAAAAGCATGTGCTCTCCATCAGCAGTGATGAAGTGAAGAGGGAGCTTCCTGAAGGAACATCCATGATAGCGGGTGAGATAACGCTTCCTTCCTTTGAGAGGAGCTTCTCACTTCCCGAGAGCGCCGATGAGGAGAGGATAAGTGCCGACTATAAGAACGGCATCCTTCTTATCACGATTCCCAAGAAGGAAAAGGCCCTTCC
>JALEVV010000046.1 GCA_022788185.1 Spirochaetales bacterium
TGAGGAGCCGTTTGCCCACATTGTGGACGCGCTCTTATTATATAGGGAGTGCAGGAGTGGTATCGCAGGAGACCATCATGAAATACATCGAAAACCAGAAGGATGTATAGCCATGCTTTCATCTCCCGCCTAAAGACGGGAATATTCCCGTATGGATTTTATAAATATGTCTTTGAAATGAGCAGGCTATTCATCGCAGATCAGGATCAGGATTTTCTCGGCCAGGTAAGCTCCTACATGATGCTATCCGGTTTCAGTGTGACACAGTTTCATGATCTCACCTCCGTCAGGGAGGCGCTCAAAAGCTGTATTCCCGACATGCTTATACTTTCCCGGGGATTTTCCGACGGTGATGCCCTCATGTTCCTCAAGCAGCTCAGAAACCGGAACATAGTGCCCGTGATCATCATCGGCAGTCAGGACAGCGAGTCCGACCGCATCCTCTCCTTTGAGCTGGGCTGTGATGATTACGTGACCAAACCCTTATCATTCAAGGAACTGTCACTCAGGATCAGTGCCCATCTCAGGCGTACCGAGGGAAGCCGCATGTATGATGGCTTTTCCACCTGGGTGCTCGGAAACGAGACCCTGTCCCTGGATTGCAGCGGCCACAGGATGTTCCTGGGCTCCCGTCAGATAGATCTGACGGGTGCAGAGTGGCGCGTCATGAAGCTGCTTTGCGAGAACTGTACCTCGGTGCTTTCCAGGGCCCAGATCATAGATGAATGCTTTGACTATTCCAGTGAAAGCTACGACAGGATTGTCGATACCCACATCAAGAACATCCGGGCCAAGCTTGGTGCCACCGGCACGGGCTGGATTGAGACGGTCAGAGGATACGGATACCGCTTTATGGGTGTGAGGAAAGTAAGGTCCTAACTTGTTTTTTCTATGTAGTTTAAGCCGGTATTCTTGCCACGGAATCTGAATGCCTCTATAAATAATCATATGAAACGAATATATGTGGTTGAGGATCACGACGTGATCAGAAGCGGTGTGGTTCAGTATCTTGAGCTCAGCGGCTATGAGGCAAAGGGATATGCCCTGATTGCCGACGCAAGGCGTGCGGTTGAGGAAAAGCTTCCCGATCTCATAATACAGGACGTCATGATCCCGGACGGGGACGGCTTCATGTTCATCAAGGAACTCAAGCACTCCTATCCCAGGCTTCCCGTCATCTTCATGACTGCCCGCGTGGAGGAGTCCGACCGCATACTCGGCTTCGAGCTGGGATGTGACGATTACATCACCAAACCGTTTTCCCCCAAGGAACTTGTCCTCAGGGTCGCCGCCCTCTTCAGAAGGGTCGACGCAGCAGGTGAGAGTCTTGTTGATGAGGCTGTATTCTCCGATGGAGAACATACCCTGAAGATCGATTCCCTCCAGCATCAGCTCAAGGTCGATGATGAGGATGTTTCGCTCACCGCCGCTGAGTGGAGGATAGTTTCATACCTGGCTGGAAATGCCGGCGTGCTCATAACCAGATCCCAGATACTGGAGGAGTGCTTCGATTACTCCTTCGAGTCCTATGAGAGGGTCGTCGACACCCATATCAAGAACATCAGGGCAAAGCTCAGGGTGGGTAACTGGATCGAAACCGTACGCGGCTACGGCTACCGGTTCACTGGAAAGAAGGCGTAGATGATAAGGGGGCATTTCAGACACCATTTCATCAGGCTCTTCATCTCGATCTTCGCCCTGGCCGCGGCGATCATAGCGCTTCAGCTCCTGTTTTCCTTCTGGTCAACCAAGCATGCGATGAACTCCTGGCCCGGTTATGTGGCGGAGGAGTACATAAGTTCCATCCGGGAGGATATGAGCCAGATAGAGAATCCGACTCCAGACATCATGATTAACACGATACTGGAGAATGCCAATGAGAGGATTTCCGGCCTGATTTTCCGTGATGCCAATGGGTTTTTCCAGATTCTCTATGGAGTGCTTCCCAACGGGGAGCGCATAAGAGGCAGTGTTGCCGATCCCACAGTGATCAACTCGGAGCTGAAGATACGGCTCTATTCCGGAAACATGACATCCTCAACCAAACAGATAACGACCGATGTGGACGTTTATGTCTTCAACATCGATTTTCTCTGGGACGGATCCACGTCCTTCAGCATAGATGATGAAATCGTTCATGAGCCCCAGACCTTTACCGTTCCCAATGAAATAAAGGCCAGGGACATTGCAGCCACCGTCGTTGTCATGTCAAACGGAGAAGTCAGGGGATACTATGACATCCTGGTAATGACCGCCAGGACCTACGGGCCCACGAGATACATCATCGATACCTCGATGCTCGTCCTCGTGGTGTTCCTCCCCATTGCCCTCATACTGGCACTGGTGGTGTCGTACCTCATTTCCAAGAGGAACGAGAAGTCGATCAATGAGATCAGACAGGCACTTCAGAAGCTCTCCCACAACGACTTTGACATAACCCTTGGGGTTCAGAAGAGCAGTGAGCTTCAGGACATCGCATCATCCATCAGGGAGCTCGGGCAGAACCTGGAGCAGCATCAGATGTCCCGTAAGGAGTGGATCAGATCCCTCTCCCACGACCTCAACACCCCGCTGGCCAGCCTGAACATGCTGCTGGATGCCTCCATTGACGGAATCTTCCCGCTCTCTCAGAATCTGCTTGTTCAGATGAAGAAGGAGTGTGATGACCTTACCGGCAGGATCAGTGCGATAAAGTACTACGCATACCTGCTCTCACCCGACTGCAGGGCTGAGAAGAAGGAAACCGACGCCTTCGACTTCATCGACAGCATCGTGTGCACCTTCCCCGACAGCTCCGTCTTTGAGGTTCACATCGCGGAAGGGGAGAAGCTCGTTCTGGATCATAACCTCTCCGCAAGGGCTCTGCTTGAGGTCCTGAATAATGCCGTGCAGGCAAAGGGCGGAAAGGTACACATCCTTGTCTCCGGCAGTGTGATAAGGGTTATCAACCGGGGAAGGCTCCCTGACCCGCTTCCGGACTTCTTCGAACCCTGGTCCAGAGGTGACATCTCCCGCCACGAGGGCGGTGCCGGACTCGGACTCCCGATCGCAGGCCAGATCATGAGGGTTCAGGACGGAAAGGCCTCGATCAGGCAGGATGGGGAGAACGTCGTGGTCACACTGGACTTCAGAGCCGTGAAGTCATCATGACTTCCCTGCTTTCCAGGTTCAGGACGGAGAACACCCTGTCCTCCAGAAGGCCGAAGGAAGGCGGAAAGCCGCCCTTCGGGATCGATGTGGATCCCGGATTGAAGAAGAACACACCATTTTTCTCATGGCACACCGGAATGTGGGTGTGACCATAGAGCATTACGGAGGCTCCCGGAACGGGAGCTTCCTCATTATATATATGGCCGTGGGTAAGAGTCAGCTTAAGACCGTCGGCATAGAGTTCAGAGTATGTGCTCATGCATGGAAAGGAAAGCACCATCTGGTCGACTTCGGCCTCACAGTTGCCCCTGACCGCCATTATCTTCCCTGAGAGTCCATTGAGGATCGGGATGACCTTTTTCGGTGCGTAACCTGATGGAAGGTCATTTCTGGGACCATGGTAGAGAAGATCTCCGAGCAGGAGGATCCTGTCGGGATCATATATGCTTACAAGTTCGTTCAGGCGCTCTGCCGCAGCGGCACTGCCGTGGATGTCGGAAAAAATAAGAAACTTCATGGGGAAACTTTATACATTCCTCTTTGGAGAATCAAGAATCATCCAAAAGACATATGGTTACGAAGTATATCGAAAAAACCATAATCCTCACATTTCTTCACCAACAATATGCCGTAGCGTCATCCCGATATCATACTGGCAACACATATGTAAGTGAGAATTTGTATCAAATCTATTTAAAAAACTGGAGAATAAAATGAAAAAAACACTTTCAATTTTATTGGTAGTCCTTCTGGCAACTACATCACTGTTTGCCGGTGTCAACTTAAAGGGTAGAATCGGATTTGGTCACACAATCGGTTTCGACGGAACAACCACTGCTGGTGATTACCTTGGTGATGGTAAAGCTGTAAACGGCGGCAGATTCCAGGTCCTCGTTGATTCAGATTATTTGACGTACTCCCACGGGCAAGCCCATGGGAATCCGGCCATGGTAACGACGGCCGCACCCCAAAGGGCGTCTTACACCGTCTCTGGCCCGCGAGACCCGTCCGGCCTCGCCTTATGGTCTAGGCATCCTTCGCCTGTTCCATTCGATTCATGATACGCTTCGCTTCGGCGAGAATGTTCACCGCGGCGTTCACGTCCCTGTCGTGCGTTACACCGCACTCCGGACATGTCCATTCACGGACCCTGAGGTCCCTGGTACCCTGCCACACATGTCCGCATGCGGAGCAGGTCTGGGATGACGGGCAGTACCTTCCGATCCTGATGACCCTGGTCCCGTACTTTCGGGCGCACCACTCCAGGATCTCCACAAACTCTGAAAACGCATAGTCGTGGACCTTGCGTCCCCAGAGCTTTGCCATACCCTTAATGTTAAGGTCTTCTATGGCTATGACGCCGTACCTTGAACAGAGTTCGTGGCTCAGCTTCCAGAACCAGTCCCTGCGTCTGTTCGCAATATCCCGGTGTCTGCGGTACAGCGCCTTCAGTGCACGGTCGTATCCGTTGCTCCCCATCACCTTACGGCTCAGGGCACGGCTGGCCTTGCGAATGCCTGCCGAGCCTTGTCTGAAAAACTCCGGGGATCTGATCACGGTGCCGTCCGATAGCGTAAGGAACGTCCTGAGTCCGAAGTCCATGCCGACCTCACCGCGCCCGTCCCTGGCTTCACACATGGTGACGGGGCTGTCGGTGGTGACGTAGACGAAAAACTCTCCGAGTATGTTACGCTTTACCGTTACGGTCCTGATTTTGATCTGTTCCAGGAGTCCGTCATAGGAGTCCCAATATCTGTAGATATGTCCGTTTATTTTGACGCGTCCGCCGGGCAGGAACTTATATCCCTTCTGTTTGTAGGTGACGCTTTTGTACTTTTTTACCTTGCGGCGACGTGGCGGCGAACACTTGACTCCTTTTTTCCTGTTGGTGAAAAACAGCCTGTATGCCCTGTATATCCTGTCGGTTATGTCCTGTACCGCCTGACTTCCCACATAACGCCAGTGGCGGTTTTCATCCGCGTTGCGAAGGTCGCGGAGCTGTTTCTGGAGTTCGTATTTATC
>JALEVV010000072.1 GCA_022788185.1 Spirochaetales bacterium
ACGTTCAGGGCCAGAAGACTGAGTGGACAAACCTGGGGTCACAGGGTCTTTCCCAGACAATCCAGCTTTCCAGAGGTAACTGGACTATCTCACTCAGAGGATTTGCGACAGATGCACTCAGAACTGCAGCAGGAACATCGGAAACTGCTTCAACTCAGGCAGTGTTTGAAGGCACTCTCAATCAGGACATCGGTTCCAACCTTACTTCCAGAAATGAGAACGTCAACGTAAGCCTTAACTTCACCAATCCTTCCGGTACCGGTTCCTACTCACTTGGGGTTACCATTCCTGCCTCCTATGCTTCCCAGCGGGCCAAGGTTAAGGTAACAGTCACACCTGCATCAGGTGAGGCTCAGGTTCAGATCTATCAGTTTGCTTCAGGGACGACAACACACACGTATTCATTTGCCACAGTAAACAACGGTATCGCTTCAGTTAAGGTTGAGTACCTTGACGCTTCAGATGCAGCTATCGGTGATGCGGTAACAGCTAACACACTCATCATGACCGACATGACCACCAATGGTAGTGCTACGATCGCAGAGGATAATACATTCACCGTTTCATTTGCTGGTACAAGGGTTAATGGCAGTGCGGAGAGTGCAACGGCTGAAAAAATAGAGTTTTCCGGTGATGCATTTGTTGTAATTGATCAGGGAATGGTTGCAGACTTCAAGCTTCCGGTCAGTGGATACAACGGCCAGCAGGTGAAGTTATATGTTGCGGACTCACCAAACTATACTCAATCAGAAGTCATTAGCAACGGATTGTGTGCGACTGTAGCATTAGATTCTTATGGCCAAGGATTTGGCGAAGTTGTCTCATCTGAGACTAAGGGTTTCTCATCCTCACCACAAGTTGTAATTGATGGTATAACATATTTATCAATTGCTGATGCATTTGCTGCTTCTCAGGAAGGGGATACCTTACAGCTTGTAAAAGATATAGATATGGTTGAACAAGACCCTATTGAATATAACAAATCTTTTAATATTACATTTGATCTGTGTAATCATTCATTATCTAATATTTCAGACGGAATGGAATTCGTGGTTACTGGCAGTGGAATTCTGAATGTAAAGAACAAGGGTAATAGCAGCCTTTCGGATATCAGGGAATATAAGAAAGTTGCCATCGTGGTGACATCCCTTGACGGAGCATCAAAATCAAATGTATTTTTCGCCACACTGTGTGAAACTTCAATGTAATGAATGTATATGCGATTTTGGGTTTCTAAAGACTCTCCCGACAACAGAACGCTGTCGGGATATTTTATACCTTAAACACTTTCTCTTCTGTGCACTGATTATCAAATGCACTCAGCCATTCTGGTGGCTTCTATATTTCAGCCAATTCTAAACACTCAATTGATTGTCATCCACCTCCCATCATCAAAATAAACAAAGTGATTACGGGGATAGATTGATGTCGGCAGGAAAAAACACTCTGCTAATCGATAGCATTTTGTATTGATTTCAAATCTCCTGTTTGTGATATCAAAGTTTTTTCGTGCTATTATACCCATATGAACAAATCACCAGACCTTTTTTGGGACGACAATCCCGTAGATATTACAAGCGAAGCCAACTTTATATGGAGCATTGCCAATAAGCTCCGTGGATCATATATGCCTGATCATTACGGCGACGTCATCATACCTATGACGATACTCCGTAGGTTTGAATGCGCACTTGAAAAGACCAAGGATGCCGTTGTTGCACAGTATCAGGGAAATCCAGATTATCCTGCGAAGGGAATGTACAAGATTTCCGGTTACCAGTTCTACAATGTCTCCGGATTCAGCCTCAAGGAGCTCTGCAACGATGCAGACAACATGGCTGCAAACTTCAAGGCGTACATTGAAGGTTTCTCTGCCAATGTAAGCGGGATACTCACTAACCTTAACCTCAAGACCCACATAGAAAAGATGGAGAAGGATGGCTGTCTCTTCACCGTGGTCAAGGCCTTCTCCGAACTGGACCTGAGCCTTGAGAAATTTGACTCAATCAAGATGGGATACATCTTTGAAAACCTTATCGGTAGATTCTACCAGAACGTTGATGCCGGACAGTATTACACAGGCCGTGACATCATCAAGACCATGATCGCCCTGCTGATCTCAGAAGGTTCTGATGATATCTTCGATGACGGCAAGATAATCACGGTATGTGACCAGGCTGCAGGAACCGGTGGTATGCTTTCCACAGCCTACAGCTATCTCAAGCACTACAATCCGAACTGCGATGTCCGTCTCTTTGGCGTTGAATTCATGCCACAGACACACGCAATAGGACTGGCAGAGATGCTCATCAAAGGACAGAACGGGGAAAACTTCGTAAATGCCGATACATTCAAGGAAGATCCGTTCCCGGGAGTCAGATGCAGATACCTCATCGAAAATCCGCCTTTCGGAACTCCATGGGCCGGTAAGGATGCAAAGGTGGGACAGGAGGATGCCGTCAGAAAGGAGTATGAAAAAGGCTTCTCCGGTCGTTGGGGTGCAGGTCTTCCCGGTGGCGGAGACGGACAGTTGCTCTTTGTTCAATCTGCTGTCGCAAAGATGGATCCCGAACTTGGCAGAGCTGCAATCATTGAGAACGGCTCCCCTCTTTTCACGGGTGGAACTTCCAGTGGTGAATCGCAGATCAGACGCTGGCTTCTGGAGAACGACCTTATCGAAGCCATAATCCAGTTGCCAACAGATTTGTTCTACAACACCGGTATATCCACGTATATCTGGCTTCTCTCCAAGAACAAGCGTCCTGAGCGCAAAGGATTTGTACAGCTCATCGATGCCTCTTCCATCTGCCATAAGCTCAGGAAGCCTCTTGGCAACAAGAAGAATGAATTTCTTCCGGAAGACAGGCAGAGGATCTGCGACCTTTATACGGCATTTGAAGAGAACGAATACTGCAAGATTTTTCCGAATACGGAGTTCATCTACAGGGAATACACGGTCATGCAGCCTCTCCAGAGGAGCTATTCCATTACAGATGAGAGCATTGAAGCCATGACACGTTCAGGTGCCCTTTCATCAATCTATGATCCTGCCAAGGTCGCTGAACTTGAAGCTTTGGGTACGACCATCAGCAAAAAGGATGCCGATAAGCTTGCTCAGTATATGGCATCAATGCCTACATACACCGGTATTCTCATGAAGCTAAAAGAGAAGGTTTCAGATAAGAAATGGATGTCTCCCGAAGCCTTCGCTCCAGTTTTGAAATCCATCCTTCCTGACCTGGACAAGAAGCTCCTTGATAAGATATCTGATGGTCTCTCCATCATGGACAAAGAAGCTGAAATCCAGCGTGACAAGAAAGGAAACATCATCTACGACAAGGACACAAAGGATACCGAAATCGTCAAATGGGATGAAGATATCGAAGACTATATGGCAAGAGAGGTCCTCCCCCATGTACCTGATGCAAAGTGGTTCTTTGAGGAAAACGTTGCCACGAAGAAGCCTGTAATCAAGACCGGTGCCGAAATACCATTTACACGATATTTCTACAAGTATCAACAGCCCACACCAAGCGAAGATCTCATGAAGCAGTTCATTGAGCTAGAGAACTCTGTCACGGCACGTATAGCCAAACTCTTCGGGGGTGAAGCATGAGGGAGATGAAGGACAGCGGGATTGAATGGGTTGGCCAAATCCCTGAAAACTGGAATGTTATGGCCAATAAATATGTGATGCATAAAACAAAGGTAATTATTCCGACATATTGCGGTGAAGATATTCTTTCTTTGACCATTAATGGTGTAATCGTTAGAGATCTTGATGCAGGAGGAAAGATGCCAGCATCTTTTGATGGATATCAAAGGCTTCAGACTGGTAATTTACTCATGTGTTTGTTTGATTATGATGTTACACCACGATGTATTGGACTTATAAAGGATAATGGAATAACAAGTCCTGCATATAGCCAGTTTATTGTCGATAAGGGTAACCATACTGATTATTACTACTATTATTACCTGATGATAGACCATTCTAAGGCCCTACTTCATATGGCAAAGAACCTTCGACATTCTTTTACAGAAGAACAACTGGGGATGATTCACACTCCTGTTCCTCCTGTAGAAGAACAGCAAAGGATCGCCTCATTTCTTGACACCAAGTGTGCTGAGATTGATGCTCTTACTGCTGACATCCAGAAAGAAATCGAAACATTGCAGGAGTATCGCAAGTCCGTCATCACTGAGGCAGTCACGAAGGGGTTGGATCCGAATGTGGAGATGAAGGATAGCGGAGTTGAGTGGATCGGGGAAATCCCAAAGCATTGGGGTATTTGCAAAATCAAGTATAATCTTCATCGTGCCGAATCACGTAATCCTGGTAATGTGCAAGTGCTGTCTTTATATAGGGACTATGGAGTTATTCCCAAAGACAGTCGTGACGATAACCATAATATCACCTCTGAAGACACTACAAAATATAAATACGTACAGGTTGGTAATTTTGTTATCAACAAAATGAAAGCATGGCAAGGCTCTGTTGCAGTTTCAGAACACGAAGGCATTGTCAGTCCTGCTTATTACGTATATCAGTTTGACAATGACAATTTGAATAAAAGGTATTTTCATTATCTAATCCGCAGCTGTTACAAAGATGAGTTTAGGCGTCTATCAGGAGGAATACGTGAAGGACAATGGGACCTGCCTTCAGAAGCATTGGATAACACTTTTATCGTTATACCTTCCGAAAAAGAGCAGACCTTGATTATCAATTTCCTTGACACCAAGTGCTCCGAAATCGACTCAATCATCGTCGACAAGCAGAATCAGCTTGAAACCCTGGCGGAATACCGCAAGTCACTCATCTATGAATACGTGACCGGAAAGAAGGAGGTTCCTACAGCATGAACGCCATACTGTCCGAAAAGGATTACCAGAGATATATCATCGACAGGCTTGTCGAATCAGGCTATGAGGAAAGACCTACCACGGAGTTTGACAGACTTCACGCATTAAATCCCAATGCCCTTATGGCGTTCCTTGAGGCGACACAGTCGGATACACTCACCGCCCTCAGAAAGGTCTACAAGGACAAGACCCAGGAAACCATCCTGAGTGCCATTTCCACTGCGGAGACTTCAAAGAGCGGCAGCAGACTTGAGCTTCTCAAACATGGTCTTTCCATTGGGCACAATCATATAGACCTCATGTACGACAAGCCGGCCTCCGGACTCAACAAGGAACTGGTAAAACGTTACCAGAAGAATATATTCACAGTCACGGAAGAGGTCTGGGCAAGTGACAAGGAACGCGTTGACCTTGTCCTGTTCCTCAACGGTATTGCCGTGATGGCCTTTGAGCTGAAGTGCAACACTGCCGGTCAGAACTATGGCAACGCAATCAAGCAGTGGCGAACTGAACGTAATCCCAAGACAAGACTTTTCCTCTGGAAAGCCGGTGTACTTGTATGTTTTGCCATGGATTTAGAACAGGTCCACATGACGACAAGACTCTCCGGTACGGACACCTTCTTCCTTCCATTCAACCAGGGATCCGGCAAAGGCATAAATGCAGGAGCAGGCAATCCTATTTGCGATGACGATTACAGCGTCCACTATATGTGGGACGATATCCTCCAGAAGGATACGGTCCTTGAAATCATCCGGCGCTTCATGTTCATTGAAGTGAAGAAGAAGGAAGATCCGAAGACGGGCAAGGAAAAGGTTACTGAAACCGTCATCTTCCCACGTTACCACCAGCTTGATGTGGTCAGAAAGATACTCTCCGATGTATTGGAGAAAGGCACTTCAAGCAACTACCTTCTCCAGCATTCCGCAGGTAGCGGAAAGACCAACGAAATAGCATGGCTCTCCTATCGTCTGGCCTCACTGCATGACGCTCTGGACAGGAACGTCTTCGACAATATCATCATCTGTACTGACCGTGTAGTCGTGGACAGACAGCTTCAGGATGCCGTCATGGGCCTAGAACATAAGGCCGGACAGGTCAAGGTGCTTGATGATACCTGCTCATCTGCCGATCTAAAGTATGCCCTTGAAGGCAACACAAAGATTGTCGCAACGACCATTCAGAAGTTTCCATATGTCGTTGGCAGCGTAGGCACGCTTAAGAACAAGAAGTTCGCCGTTATCATCGATGAAGCCCACAGTTCCACTGCCGGAAAGAACATGGCTGCCGTGACAAAGACTCTGGCATCTGAAGTGAAAACCACCGACTATACGGTCGAAGATGAGATTGAGGACCAGATACTGAAGTCAGGCAAGCAGGATAACGTTTCGATGTTTGCATTTACGGCCACTCCAAAGCCTACCACCCTTCAGATCTTCGGTACCGTCAATCCACAGGGAGAGCGTGAAGCGTTCCACATCTACTCCATGAAGCAGGCCATTGAGGAAGGATTCATCCTGGACGTATTACAGAACTATGTCACCTACGATACCTTCTTCAAGCTTAACAAGGAGATAGAGGATGACCCGACCATGAAGACCAGCGAAGCGAAGAGACAGATCGCAAGGTTCATCCAGCTCCATGAGACGAATATAGGCCAAAGGATTGAAATCATCGTGGAGCATTTCCGTAATACGGTTATGAAGGAACTTGGCGGTCAGGCAAAGGCCATGGTCGTCACGGAATCAAGGGCCGGTGCGGTAAAGTATCACAAGGCATTTGCCGACTACATCAAGCGTAAAGGCTATACGGATGTTCACGCCCTTGTGGCATTCTCCGGTAAAGTAACTGTTGATGACAAGGAATACACAGAGCCGGGAATCAACGGTTTTTCAGAGAAGAGACTGCCTGGGGAGTTTGACACCGATGACTATCAGGTGCTCATCGTTGCTGACAAATACCAGACAGGCTTCGACCAGAAGAAGCTATGTGCGATGTACATCCTGAAGAAACTGCACGGAGTATCGGTAGTTCAGACACTCTCCAGACTCAACAGAATCTGTCCGCCCTATGACAAGAAGACGTTTGTCCTTGATTTTGCAAACAGCTACGAAGATATTGAGAAGGCGTTCTCCACATACTTTACTACTACAATCCTCTCCAATACGGTTACTCCGTCTTCCGTATATGACATATATCGAAGGCTGATGGGTTACTATGTCATCGATGAGGATGATGTGTCGAAGTTCGTGGATCTGCTGTACAAGAAGGATTCCACCGACAAGGACCGTATGGCGATAATCCGTCTATTGCAGAAAGCGGCTACGGTCATTGGAAACAGGAAGCTCCATACGGAAGAGGAAGCGAAGGCTATCAAGCAGACCATAAGACACTTCATAAGGTGCTATGAGTTTATGATACAGGTGACAAGTCTTGATGATCCGATACTTCATAAGACCTATCTCTACCTATCTTATCTGAAGGCGTTCCTCAACAACGATCAGCCGGGTATAGGTTTCGACCTAAAGGGAAAGCTCCTGGCCGATGATTTCATGCAGAAGAAGGCGGAGACCCATACCGAAGGTGCAAGGATATCCAACCCGGAACTCAAGCTGTCCAATGCAGATCGTCTCAATCTCTCCGAAGAGAAGGTAAAGAGACTGTCTGAAATAATTGCGGAGATCAACAGCAGGACCGGCAAGTCATACGATGAAGATGTTGCGGCAACAGCCCTTTTACAGATACGCGACCTTATGAAAAAGAATCCGGACCTTGCAAGGTCAGCCCGAAACAACAGGATTGAGGACTTCAAGATGGTCTATGATGACAAGATTGATGATGCATTGGTTGAAGGTCTTGATCAGAACAAGGATTTCTATACGATGCTGCTGAATCAGCCTGACATGAAGCATGAACTCATGGACATGTTCCTTTCGGATGTGTACCAGAGCTACCAGGCAGGAGTGACGAAATGAGAAAGAAGAAGGACTCCGTCAATGTATCAATGAGGCTGGATCAGACTTCGATATCAGATGATGCAATAGAGTAATAACCCACCAGAATTGGTAACAGGAAATAGCCCGACAAATATAGAATTGATGCCGGTTAAGGAATATAGCCTTAACCCGATAAGAATTAGTAAAACAGTATTCACCACCCGTCTTTTATGTCGGAATATAACCCAAGAAGAATTGGAAACCAACACCTATTTGTCGATTACCAATTCTCCGCGGGTTATACCAATTCTCCCCGGGTTAAGGGAGTGTATACGGGTCAAAACGCAGTGTTTTTTGCTGAAAACCGCGACAATGGATTTCCAATTCTGGTGGGCTATCGGGTGTTTTTCCAATTCTCCTGGGTTAAGTTCCGGCTTTTTCTTCAGAAAACCGAACGTTTTTCTTGGATTTCCTTTCATCGAATTACCAATTCTGGTGGGTTAAGGCCTTGTCTAATCGGCTAGAACGCTGAGAGGTCTATTCTTGATATGCCTTCGTTCTTGACGGTGCTGTTACCTTCCAACTACATATATCACAGTCCTATGATATTATCCATATCAGGAAGCTCTGCATAAATCTTTTACAGTACGAAACTTTTTCTCTCTCACCTACCCTCTTCAGGAATTATGGTTTTCTCAAACATATATAGACAATGTCACCGCCGCGGATAGACTTGACGATATAGCCTTCATCACACAGCCGGTCAATGGTAAGTCTGAGTTTTCTGGTTATCCCTTTATAACCAAGAGCTCTTGCAATCTCTGTAACAGTCATAGCGGATTTACACAATATATCAAGAATTCTATTAATGAACTCATCATCACTTTTCTTTTTAGGCAAAAAATAATTATGAACAGGTATTATTACTGACAGATATTGTCTGTCCGGATCCATATCAATACGGAACTTATCACTTCCATTATCGGAAAGCGCTTTTAATGCCGTTGGAAATCCCGTATTCCTTCCTTCAATAAGATGCAGCTCTTTCAGGAAATCTCCGATTCTTCTGTTCCGGTAGATTTTAGCCCTGAAATCATACTGTTCAATCTTGCTGTCTGTAATGCTTCTG
>JALEVV010000008.1 GCA_022788185.1 Spirochaetales bacterium
GTCGTAGGTCTCTGCCAGGATTTCTCCGGTACAAACATTCTTGCCCACATGAGAGCAGGTCTTGAAGTTGAACTCTTTAAGCTCCTTGAGCTCAGAGCTGGTCTCAACGGCGGTTATGTTTCAATCGGTGCAGGCATCAACGTCCTGAACATCATCCACCTCGAAGCATCATACTATCGCCTCGAGTTCGGTGAGAAACTCCTTGACAAGCCTGTTGATGCTCTTACGGTAAGAATGAACCTCTTCTGGGAGAGATAATCTGTTCCATTGGTTTATGAGCCACATCTTCGGATGTGGCTTATTTTATTTAAACATAGTAGTATTACTTTCATGTTACATCCAGAAACAATTATTAAAGGTTTTATCGTGGGCTCCACGATGATGGTTCCAGGTGTTTCCGGAGGATCCATGGCAATGGTCCTCGGGATATATGGAAAACTGATAACCGCAGTCAGTTCCTTCTTTAAGGATATAAAGAACAATATAGCTTTCTTAGCTGAGTTTGCTGTTTTCGCTTTACTTGGGATATTCCTCTGCGCCAAGCCGATTCTGGCAGTCATTGACATGTTTCCCAAGGTCGCTATGTTCTTCTTCATCGGCCTTGTCTTTGGCTCCGTTCCCATGCTCTACAAAAAGTCTGGAGTGAAGAAAGTCAATTTTAAGGATGTCATTTATTTTGTTATCGGAGTCATTATCGTATTGAGCTGTCAGCTCATTCCCAAGCTCGAGTTTGATCCCAACGCACCGTTTTCCCTTTCCCTTGCAGTCACACAGTGCCTTACGGGAATTATCGTTGCCGTGGGATTCATCCTGCCCGGAATCAGCTTTTCATATCTGCTTCTCATCCTTGGTTCCTATGATTTCATTATGAATGCGGTAAGCAATCTCAATATCCTGGTGCTGATACCCTTCGGAGCTGGCTTTCTGCTTGGGGTAGTCCTTCTTACCAAGATACTTGATGTCTGTCTTTCCCAGGCACCGGAAGCAACATATCTCATAATCCTGGGCTTCCTGATCGGATCAATCGTTCCGATCTATCCGGGTAATCCCGCAGGATGGGAGATTCCGCTTTCTGTCCTGACATTTGCCATCGGTGCGGTCATTATCTATATGGTTTCGATGAAAGAGCTTAAGATGAGTGAGAAGGAGGTAAGTGATGCTTCTGAGCATTGATAAGATATATCTTGCACTTGATACTGCTTTATCAACAGGTGCCGACTTTGCTGAAGTATTTGTTGAAAGAAGTCTGAACAAGAACATTACCATGGTCCAGAAGAGTGAAAAGGCTGAGACCGACTCCATTGTGGACAGAACCATCTGCGGGATAGGTGTACGTGCTTATCTGGGACTCAGGAGTGCATGTGCATCCACAACCGATCTGTCTTCGGAAGGTGTGAGAAAGTGTGCACTGAATGTGGCTCTTTCCATCTCGGACGGGAAAAGGACTGCTCCTGCCTTTACTCTTCATGAAAGGGTGAACACCAATATTCATAAGGTTGAAATCGTTCCTTCTTCCGTTTCCAACAGGGAGAAGATGGATCTCCTCCGGGAAGGCATGAACACGGCCTATTCAAAGAGTGATTTGATCACTCAGGTTATGGGATCCTATCTTGATGTTGACAGGGAAATTCTTGTTGCCAACTCTGAAGGCCTTCTTACAGGTGACAGACAGATAAGGACCAGAATGATTGTTCACGCCGTTGCGGCGGACAAGGGTGAAAACCAGGTCGGATCATGCGCCCCTGGTCGCAGGATGGGCCTTGAGATGTTCTCTTCGATCACACCTGCATCAATCGGTGAGGAAGCGGCAAGAAGCGCTCTTGTCAACATCAGTGCAGGATACTGCACTGCAGGGGTATACCCTGTTGCGATCGAAAACGGCTTTGGCGGTGTCATCTTCCATGAGTCCACGGGACACAGCCTTGAAGCAAGTTCCGTTGCCTACGGTAACAGTGAGTTCTGCGGCAGGATCGGTGAGAAGATCGCAAATGAGAAGGTTACCGCAATCGATGACGGAACAATTCCCAATGCCTGGGGCTCCATCAATATCGACGATGAGGGAACTCCCTCACAGAGGAAGGTTCTTATCGAAAACGGCGTGCTGAAAAGATATATGGTTGACAGATTCAACGGCAGAAGGATGAACATGCCTTCCAGCGGATCTGCCAGACGTCAGGATTACTCCTACTGTCCCACATCAAGGATGACCAACACATATATTGCGGCCGGTAACGATGAGGATGAAGACATCATCGCATCCATAGAGAAGGGTATATATGCAAAGAAGATGGGAGGCGGCTCAGTCAACCCGATGACAGGTGCCTTCAACTTCGCCGTTGATGAAGCATATATGATCGAAAACGGTAAGATAACATACCCTGTCAGGGGCTGTTCCCTTATCGGAAAGGGCTCTGAAATCATTCAGAAGATTGACATGGTCGGAAAGCACATGCTCACCGGACAGGGTATGTGCGGATCTTCCTCGGGAAGTGTGCCGACTGATGTCGGACAGCCCCTTATCAGGGTAAGCTCGATCACAGTGGGAGGAAGATGATGGAAAAGTTCATTAAACTTAAGAACGAAATGATTCAGGAAGCATCAGCTCTTCCGATTACTGACTGGGAGCTCATCATCAGCGAGAGTGAGGATGTTTCGGCTTCCGCCTTCAAAGGGGAAATAAACAAGGAAGCTTCCTCGCTTTCCACTGCTATGGCAGTCAGGGTTATAGCTTCAGGTTTTGAGGGTACTGCCATGACTGAAGCCCTGGATGCTGATGAAATCAGGGGACTTGTCGCCCGTGCCTATGACAATGCAATCACCGGGGAGAAGAGTGTAAGTGCACCGCTTTTTGAAGGTGAAGCAGATTACCCCGAAACCGAGAGTTTTGAAGAGATGAGTGTGACGCTCCGGGACGTTAAGGAGGCTGCCCTAAGAAAGCTTTCGGAGATAATGGCTGCCGATGGCAGGGTATCTGACGGTTCAACGGCCTCTGCCGCATATGGCCGGGTCGTGAAGTACTATGCATCATCACGGGGGATTGAGCTTTCAAGTCATCGTGACAACTGTTATGTCATGGCAAGTGCCAAGGTCAGTGATGATGAAGAAGTCAAAAATGCATACTCCGTTAAGGAAGGTAACCTTGACGGCGATGTAACTGAGGCGGTCTCAAAAGCAGTAAAGAGCCTCCATGCGGAAAAGGCCGTGGGCGGAAAATATGACATTGTCTTCTCCCCTGATTCAATGCAGCAGATTCTTGAAACGTTCTTCAGCGTATTCTCAGGTAAGAGCAGTGCCTATGACCTGACAAGATATAAGGGCAGGGAGGGCGAGAAGGTCGCTTCCGAATGTATCCGTATAGTTGATGACCCGCTATATCCCGGATACAGATGTCAGGCCTCCTATGACGGGGACGGATGTCCCGTATACACAAAGGATGTCATTACGGACGGAGTCCTTAATACATTGCTTTACAATATGGAGTTTGCCGCCAGGTGCGGTAAGAAGACCACAGGAAACGGCTACAGGAGTGCAGCTTCCGGTAATGGAGGAATCACATCATATTCCTTCTACATTGCTCCGGGAAATGAGAGCAGGGAAGAGGTGTTCAGAAAGGCTGAGGGCGGTATCTACGTAACTGAGATGAAGGGCTTCCATGCAGGAGCCAATGACATCAGCGGCGACTTTTCAATCGAAAGTGCAGGCTTCCTGATCGAAGACGGACGTGCAGATAAGCCTGTTAAGGAATTCACTGTCAGCGGTAACTTCTATGAACTTCTGGAGAACGCTGCCGCCGTTGCGGATGATCTGGAGTTTGACGTCACACTTGCGGAGAGCCGGTTCGGTTCACCTTCCGTACTTGTGAAAAATCTTTCGGTATCAGGAAAATGATCATGAAAAAGTTTTTCACTGCATTACTTCTTATCGTTCTTGCAGTCTCCTGTGCCCATCAGGAAAAGGTCTCATTGGTTAACCCGTTTTCCGATCTTCCTTCCCTTGAAAGTGCAGAAGAGCTTGCAGGATTTTCCATTACTCTTCCGGATCTTCCGGAGGAGTATGATCAGACCCTTTTCCGGGTAATGAGCGCTGGGAATATGAAAATGCTCGAGATAATCTTTCGTACTGCTCTTGGTGATGAAGTCAGGATAAGGAAAGCTCCCGGCAGTGATGATATCAGCGGAGACTACAACACGTATGATAACATATCATCCGAAGCCGAAGTCACGATGAAGGGAAATGGAGAGTCCTTCTCCAATGCCACCTGGTTCCGTGATGGGTATACATACTCCATCATGCTGTCAGATCCCGTTAGCAGTGACGTGCTTCTTTTCTTCACAAAGCAGGTCATCTGATATAAAGATTGACACTTGCCGTTTTCTGTTTTTTCCCGATATTTGAAATATGGAGGAAA
The DNA here is from genome assembly GCA_022788185.1 of Spirochaetales bacterium. Classification (GTDB taxonomy): domain Bacteria; phylum Spirochaetota; class Spirochaetia; order Sphaerochaetales; family Sphaerochaetaceae; genus Bullifex. The sequence goes on from JALEVV010000008.1 coordinate 4,409, forward strand.
CAGAAATGAAGGATTTTGATAAACTCTGCAGGGAGTTCGAGCAGATCGACGCTGATACATATGCAGATGTACTTATGAGTAAGTCCGAAGCAATACTTCCGGTTCTTATGGCATTCAGCGAGGATGGTCTTACAGGTGCTGAAATATTCGCATCTTTCATCTACGGTGCCTTAGCCGCTGACGGAAAGCTCAGTGAAGAGGAATATGCCCTTGTTTATCCTCTTCTCCACATCTTCTTAGGCGATGATGTCAATTACGAAGATACAGCGAAGGCTTTCAGGTCGATGAAGAGCGATAACAGGGAAATGAAGAAGAGGGTAGATGAAATGGTTGATCTCATCGGTCTCTTCTCTGATGAGCTTAAGGCTGACATCATAATTGTCATCATGCTTATCTGTGCAGTGGACGGAAAGATTTCCTTAAGGGAAAAAAACTGGATAAAACAGCTTATCAAATGATGCTGACTGACACAGGCAGGGCAAAGTGGAATATGGGCCTTGAACTTTGGTTGAGTTTGGTCTATAGTTACTGAGTGTCTGACAGACTGTGTCAGAATGCGGGCGTAGCTCAGTGGGAGAGCACATCCTTCACACGGATGGGGTCGGCAGTTCAATCCTGCCCGCCCGCAAGGTAATGGGAAGAGGCTTTATGCCTCTTTTTTTTTATCTTCCGGCCAATCCATGTTTTGTTCCCCAGTCGGTATTCCTCTTTACTTTAGTTTGTTTTTCCACTGTACAATCTTATATGATATATACAATTACGAATTAAATATTCAAAATTCCGTAGTGATTGGGAAAATTTGTGTAAATTCTTCAGATTTGAATACATTTTTTGCTTTTTGTACTTTACGTTCCTGAAAAAAAGCATTATATCGGAGTCGTAGACCGGAAAAGGAACGGTTTAGGAAACAGAAGAATAAGATGTGTCTTATTCAACGGTCCGGATGTAATAGATCCAGGACGGTTCGACTGAACTCCAGGCCATGGGCCGGAGAAATTATGATGCATAGGAGAATACTATGAAACAGAAAAGAACACTTTTGGACATTCTTGTTGATGCAGGAGAAGCTTACTGCTCAATGGTCGGAAGTGATCTCTGCAGCTACCCGTTTTCTTATGAAGAGCATAAGAACGAGTTCAGGGATGACATGCCGTCAGACAGCAGGAGCGCAAGCTGATGACTGCCGGAATGTCTGAAAATCGTTAAGACACAAAAGGAGATAAACGGGGATCGTCGGATGGCGGTCCCTTTTCTTTTTACTCTGCATGAGTATTTACTTGCCACTTCATTGACGTACTCCCACGGGCAAGCCCATGGGAATCCGGCCATGGTAACGACGGCCGCACCCCGAAGGGCGTCTTACACCGTCTCTGGCCCGCGAGACCCGTCCGGCCTCGCCTTATGGTTCATGCGTCCTTCGCCTGTTCCATTCGGTTCATGATACGCTTCGCTTCGGCGAGAATGTTCACCGCAGCATTCACGTCCCTGTCGTGCGTTACACCGCACTCCGGACATGTCCATTCACGGACCCTGAGGTCCCTGGTACCCTGCCACACATGTCCGCATGCGGAGCAGGTCTGGGATGACGGGCAGTACCGTCCGATCCTGATGACCCTGGTCCCGTACTTTCGGGCGCACCACTCCAGGATTTCCACAAACTCCGAAAACGC
>JALEVV010000079.1 GCA_022788185.1 Spirochaetales bacterium
TTATCCAGAGCGGCGATCTCAGACTCCTCGGTGTCAGCAGTAACGTGAAGCTCAGCATCTATCCCGATGCACCGCTCTTCGAGGAAGTTGATCCCGCAGCATCTCCGTACATGAAGAACGCATTCACACCGCTTAACTTCCTCGTAAGCAACCAGGTCGATGACAGTGTCGTTGAAGTCCTGAGAAATGCCACGAAGAAGGTCGTTGAGAGTGCAGAATGGAAGAGCTTCATCAAGGACAATGCGCTTGAAGAGCTCTACCTCCAGTATCCCACTGTTGAGGCTACAAAGGAATTCTATAAGAACTGGGAAAGCATGGTCAGCTGGATGCTCTTCGATGCAGGTGTCACAAAGTATTCTCCTGCAGACTTCGGTATCGCTAAGCCGTGAACTGAAATCATGTGAATATGACCGCAGGGAAATAAAATCTCTCTGCGGTCAATTATGTCTTTGGAGGATTAAATTGGAAGAAAAAAATAAAAAGATAAGTCCAGTACTAATTGAAGGAACCGTACTCCTGGCTCTTTCCGTCTTAGGCATTGTCTTTTCCATAATAAGCCACTACGGTTTTAAGGTTGATTGGAAATTATCTCCTTATTTGTTTCCTTTGTTCATTTCTGTAATGCTCGCCCTGCTTTCAGTCTCCCTTATTCTGAGCAGTTTTTCAGGACTTAAGGAAGAGAAGAAGGAGAAGGGGGACAGAAGGACATTCATCATTTTTCTGGTGGAATGCGCAGTATACCTCCTCGTGCTGAACTATCTTGGCTTCCTTATTTCCACGATGCTTCTGCTGGGTGCGGTAGTGCACCTTCTGGGCGAGAGAAAGTGGTGGAAGATCATAGTCATCAGTGTGGTGACGTCATTCATCATCTACCAGCTCTTCGGTGTTTATCTTGGTGTCATGCTTCCTAAGGGAAGACTGTTATATATGTTGGGAATTAGATTATGAGTTTTAATTACATGATAGGGTACTTCTGTGACCCAAGATTCATCCTGCTGGTTCTGCTTGGCTCGGTGCTTGGCCTTTTCATCGGTGCCATTCCCGGCCTTTCTGTAACCATGGCAACGGCACTTCTGGTGTCAGTGACCTATTCCTGGGGCACTGCCGATGCTATGGCCATGATCATGGGGCTTTACGTGGTGGGTGTCTTTTCAGGTGCCCTCTCCGCAATCCTGATCAACATACCGGGTGCTCCCAGCTCAGTCGTGACTGCATTTGACGGCTATCCGCTGGCAAAGAGAGGGGAGGCATATAAGTCACTCAAATACGCAACCGTCTATTCATTCATCGGTTCCGTGTTCGGCTTCGTCGCACTCTGGCTCCTTTCCGGACCCATTTCGGACATTGCCCTGAAGTTCCACCCGATTGATTACTTCCTGCTTTCCTTCTTCGGACTGCTTGCAGTCGGAAGCCTTACGAGCAAGTCCTTCACCAAGGGCCTCATCAGTGCCGCAGTCGGTCTTCTCATCGCAATGGTCGGTATGGACAGTGTCATGGGCCGCCCCAGACTTACCTTCGGCATCAGGGCACTGCAGGGCGGTATCAACGTGGTTCCAGCCCTTGTCGGTCTCTTCGGAATGACGGAAGTGCTTTCTTCCATCATGCAGAAGAGAATGGGTGCCGAAGTAAGCGAGATGAAGAATGAAAAGGTTCCCCTTTCGGGTATACTGAAGCACTTCCCGCTGTCAATGATCTACTCAGTCATCGGTACATTTGTCGGTGCACTGCCCGGCGCCGGCGGTCCCGTTGCCTCCTTCCTTGCATATTCAACTGCCCAGAAGATCGTGAAAAAACCATCCAGGGAGTTCGGGGAGGGCGCCGTTGAGGGAATCGTCGCCAGTGAGAGCAGCAACAATGCATGTATCGGAGGTGCGCTCATCCCGATGCTCACCCTTGCAGTTCCCGGTGATGCGGTGACGGCCATAATATTAAGTGTATTCATAGTACACGGCATGCAGCCGGGACCTCTCTTCATCAAGACACAGCCCGATATGTTCGCATCCGTTCTTGCCGGAGGATTCATCGGATGCATCTTCCTCCTGGTGCTTGGCCTGCTGGTCGCACCGAAGCTCAGTAAGCTTATTCTGGTTCCCAAGCGCATCCTGCTCCCGATAGTAACGGTACTGTGCATCATCGGAAGCTTCGCATGCAACAACAGGGTATTTGATGTCGTGCTGATGTTCATCTTCGGTCTCATCGGATACTTCATGAGAAAGCATGATTACCCGACAGCCCCGATGGTACTGGCAATAGTGCTTGGCGGCATGATGGACTCCAACTTCAGAAGGACCGTATCCCTGCTTGAAAGTGAGGAGCATAAGATCGCATACCTTTTCTCAAGTCCGATAACGGTGGTTCTCTTCATCGTGACTGTCCTTACCCTGTTATTCAGCATTCCGGCAGTTCAGAAGATTTTCAGAACAAAGAAATAAAACCCCGGGGACCTGTCGTCATGGCAGGTCCTCCGTCATTATCAGTTGTTTTTCCTGAATTCAGATACCATGTTGTTACTTTTTCCTTCATTCTGTAAAATCATCATGTGGCCAGGAAAAAGTTTCTTCTGATTATATTACTGCTTGCATCTGCTTTCTGCGTTCATGCCGACAGCATTCTGGCTACCTATGACTTTACCTTCTACAAAACAGTTTCTGAGTCTCTTCAGATCGCAAATAAGGAGAAGATCGGATTTGACTATACGGGTTTCGGTTTTCTCGGCAGTAACAGGACTACGGGTCTGTTCATGCGTATCGGGCTTCAGGCCCCGTATAAGTCCCTTATCGGAATCGTGAAGCCTGAAACGGTCAGCTATGAAATAGAGGAAAACGGAAGCACCTCGATTGTGAAGGCCAGTGAAAAGACGACTGAGCTCACGCTTTCATTCATTTTAGGAGGCGCAAAGCGTTTTGCCTTTGACGAAAAGCTGGATTTCTACCTCGGATACGGCTTTCTCGTCAGCATGAACATTTTCAATAAAACCAATATCTCGAACATTATGGACATAAAGTCCTTCCAGACCAAGCTTGCCTTTGACTTTGATGCAGGGGCAAAGTTCCTTCTGAGGGGCAAGCACTCTCTGCGTATCGGAGTTTATGGATCGTACAGCCTCTTCTCACTGACATCGTTTACCATGACCTTCAGGGATCAGAACATCTCTCCGTTCACATACTTTGAGTCTGAATTCACTTTCCTCAGGGACAATAATTTCTTCATACTCCCAATAAAGTACGTCGGATACATATCCATGGGTATTACATTTTCAAGCAACAGTTACAGGAAACTGTACAGATACACCATCACTGACAGGGATGCAAACGGAATCCTGGAAGAACTTAAGCAATAAAAAAACCGGATCCACATGGATCCGGTCAGTACGCCCTACAAGATTCGAACTTGTCACCTACTGCTTAGAAGGCAGTTGCTCTATCCAGGTGAGCTAAGGGCGCATTGTCAAAAGACAGAAAGTATCTTAATTGAATAAGAATCTTTCGTCAATACCATGAAAAGGCATTTTCCATTCAATATTATGTGGTATCATGAGTGACCATGAAAGCTTTCGAGATTCTCTCATCCATATATCCTGAGGAAATTAACTTCCTCCATGCGGATACACCCTTTCAGTTTCTCGTGTGTGTATGCCTATCGGCCCAGACCACCGATGCCGCCGTCATGAGGGTTGCACCCTCTCTTTTCAGCCTCTATCCTGATCCAGCATCCCTTTCAGCTGCGGATGCGGAGGAGGTGTGGGCGATAATAAGGCCCCTGGGCTTCTGGCGGACCAAGGCAAAAAACATCATAGGTCTTGCACATGCAGTTGATGAAATGGGATACATACCTTCCACGATCGAGGAACTAATAAAGCTTCCCGGGGTGGGGCGGAAGACCGCAAACTGCTATGTCCATCATATCTGTGGCGCTCCTGCCGTGATTGTGGACACGCACTTCAAAAGGGTTGCGGCCAGACTGGGGTATACCTCCGAAACCGATCCCGACAGGGTTGAGCTCGATATCAAGTCAAGGTATCCGGAGGAGATCTGGTCCAGAATGTCGATGGTGCTTAATCTTCATGGGCGGAAGTACTGCTTTGCGAAGAATCCTGACTGCGATCACTGTCCCGTTGCTTCTTACTGCACGAGCAGGAAACCCTCCTGATAAGGTTTTACCAGCACCAGCTTCTGGTGGGTGCACGTGAAGGGCTGAAAATCTGAAAGGGGACTTCTTTCAGAGACATATATCCCGCAGTGCTCCGGAAAGACGCCCAGGTCAGATGCAATTTTTTCAAGCTGTGCCTCCTCATCGGGGATGAGGAGGTAGCCCAGTGCTGTCCTTACTGCCGCAGTGGAGAAGGTAAGACTCAGGCTGAAGTGCTTACGGTCGAAGGAGCGCTGATCCGTTTCTCCCAGGATAATCATGGGCGGAAGCCTCTGAATCGTTTCATCATCGTGTTCGGAAGTGAGTTTTCTTCTCAGCGCTGAGAACACCTCTTCGCTGTGTCTGTCCATCATAAGGGCGAAAATATTTTTGTGCATAAGAAAATAGTACCCTACCGGAGGAAAAATGAACAGAAAGAGTATTTACAAAACATTCGATAATCTGATAAAGTCAAATAGTTGCGACCTCTCGCCTTGTTTGTCTATGCTCAAACAAATAACGCCGGGAAGTTGCCCGAATGTCAAACAACACAAGTTAAGGTGGATATAATCATGGCAAGAAGATGTGATATTTGCGGTAAGGGTACAGTATCTGGACAGGTCGTTCCTCGTAAAGGTCAGGCAAAGAAGAAGGGTGGTGTCGGTCAGCATATCGGCGTTACGAAGAAGAGAGAGTTCCGCCCGAACCTGGTAACAATTAAGACTCTGATCAACGGCACACCGAAGACGATCAAGGTCTGCACGTGCTGTCTCAGAAGCGGTAAGTTTGAGAAAGTTGTATAATCTTTCCAATACCCTTAGTGTATGAGCCCTATCGCAGGGCTCATGTTTGTTTTTAGACGTTAATTGGAGGTTTTTTATATGGAAGGCGTCAGGATCCACGCACTCGAAGGCGCAATGCTCTCCTCTCCGGAAGGATTTGCAAAGCTGCTTAAGGTGCATGCTTCCTCTCAGGAAGAGAGTCAGGTGTACGTTATCTCTCCCATCCATGAAGGGCCGCTGAGCTTCCAGGAGCTACTGGACAGCGCAAAGCGGAAGGATGAGATACTGTGGTCACTTCTCGAGCAGTCCCAGCTCTCATGGCTGGAGCTCTCCGCTCAGTTATCGATCAGGGATGAGCTTGTTTCCTCCCTCATCAGGAAGGGCTTTGAGGACATGGAGGACATCCTCCGTTCCGTCTGGCTCCTGGCGGATGTATCGGAGTCCACCGCAAAGTACTTTGCTTCCATTACCAGTTATTATCTTGCACTCATCGCTTCGGCCCACTTCAATTCCAGCTCGATCACGGCATCACTTCTGACTGCCGGTAAGGCTGTCAGGCAGAGAAGCTTCCCCACGGGTGCAACTTTTGTCTACGGAGACCTCATTCTGCCGAAAATCAAGGTGCATGACAGGGAAGGGGAGAGCGAATACACCGCATCCCTCTGCGCCGTTAACACCGGTGCCGCCCTTACCTTCTGGAACATGAAATCCCTCTTATGCACTGCAAGGAAGAAGGACATTCCTTCCGCAAAGGTCATCGAGAGGCTTACCTATGCCGAGGCAACGGAACTGAGCTTCTTCGGGGCCCCGATCGTGCATCCCCACTATTTCATTCCGGCTCAGAGCCAGGGTATTCCCATTGAGCTTAAGTTCTGGGGTGACATTGCCGCAGCGGGCACGATGATCACGGACAGGAAGAGCCTGCAGGACAGAAGATTCCCGATCAAGGCATTCTCCGTAATGCGCGGCATTTCGATAATCAACATCGAAGGTGCCGGTATGTCCGGTATCCCCGGTATTTCATCCCGTCTCTTCACGGCGCTCCGCCGTGAGGACATCAGTGTCATCCTCATCAGCCAGGCCTCAAGTGAGTACTCGATCTGTTTCGCAGTACCCACAGCCCAGGTGACAAAGGCGGCCGCCTGTGCCCGCTATGAGTTTGAAAGCGAGCTTGAAAGCCACCAGATCGGATCCATCAGTGCCGTGAGCAACATGGCAATCCTTGCCGCAGTAGGTGAGGTGATGAGCGGACAGATCGGTGTTTCCGGTAAGTTCTTCTCAGCCCTTGCAAAGGCTGGCGTCAACATCACCGCGATCGCACAGGGCTCCTCGGAGCGCAACATCAGTGCGGTAATCAGGGAGAGCGACTCCATAAGGGCCCTGTCCCAGGTCCATGCCTCCTTCTTCCTTTCGGCACAGACACTCTCGATCGGTCTCTTCGGACCCGGTAACATCGGTGCCACCTTCCTGAATCAGCTGGCAGCGGAGCGCGACAGGCTCATGGCCCAGTTCGGTCTCGATATAAGGATCCGAGCAATCGCATCCTCATCCAGGATGCTGTTAAGCGAGGAAGGAGTTGACCTTTCCCGCTGGAAGGAGCTCTTTGACGTGGCAGGACAGAGCTACGACCTTGATAAGTTCCTCGCCCATGTGGGCTCGGAGTACTATCCGCACTCCGTGCTCATAGACTGCACCACCAGCCAGGATCTGGCCGGAAGGTATGCCTCATTCCTGGAGCGCTTCCACGTCATCACTCCCAACAAGAAGGCCGCAACCGGCTCCTACAGCTACTACAGGGAGATGTTCGATGTCTGCAGGCGCAGTGGAAAGAGATTCCTGTATGAGACCACTGTCGGTGCGGGACTTCCCGTCATCAACACCCTCAACGACCTTATCCAGACAGGTGATGAGGTTAAGAAGATCGAGGGCATGCTCTCCGGTACGCTCTCCTGGCTCTTCAATACCTATGACGGTACCGTACCCTTCTCTCAGCTGGTTCTTAAGGCCAAGGAAATGGGTTATACCGAACCCGATCCCCGTGATGACCTTTCCGGTATGGACGTGGCAAGAAAGACCGTAATTCTGGCCCGTGAAATCGGTCTGGACGTGGAGCTTTCAAGCCTCAACATCACCTCCCTTGTCCCCGACACTCTCAAGGATGCTTCCCGTGAGGAGTTCCTCACCAGGCTTGGCGAGATGGATGATGAGATCTACAGAAAGTACAGCGAGGCAAAGGCCAGGGGCGAGGTCATCAGGTATGTGGGCCGCGTCGACAACGGCAAGTGCTCCGTATCCCTGGAATCCTTCGGTGCATCCCACCCCTTTGCCGGTGCCAGGGGAACCGACAACGTCATCACATTCGTCACATCCCGTTATGTTGAGGACCAGCCACTGGTCATCAAGGGACCCGGTGCAGGCCGTGAGGTCACTGCAGGCGGTGTTTTCGCAGATCTCTTAAGGCTCGCAATCTATCTCGGTGCGGGCATTCTCTGATGGAGGAAAATATGTACTATTATTCCACACGTGATAAGGAGAGGGCAGTGAAGCTCTCGGCATCCCAGGCCATCCTCAAGGGCCTGGCCGCAGACGGGGGACTCTTCGTCCCCTCGGTCCTTCCCGCACTCTCCGATAAGGTCAGCCTCTCCCTTTCCTATGCGGACTTTGCCGCGGAAGTGCTGAAGCCCTTCTTCGAGGGTGATGAGCTTTACGATGAGCTTGCCGACATCTGCCGCGGAGCCTTCAGCTTCCCTGTGGTTCTCAATGAGCTTAAGGATGTTTCCGTGCTTGAACTCTTCCACGGTCCCACGTCCGCCTTCAAGGACTTCGGCGCCCGCTTCCTGGCCTTCTCCATGGAGAAGCTCCTTGTGAGAAAGGGTGAGAAGCTGTGCATCCTCGTCGCAACGAGCGGTGACACCGGCGGAGCAGTCGCTTCCGCCTTCCATAAGAGACAGAACCTCTCAGTCAAGGTTCTCTTCCCCAAGGGAAGGGTTGCCGAGAGACAGAGAAGACAGCTTACCTGCTGGGATGACAACATCTCATCCTTCGAGGTCAGGGGCTCCTTCGATGACTGTCAGAGAATGGTGAAAAGCGCCTTCGTCGATCCATCCCTCTCAGGCCTTTCCAGCGCCAACTCCATTAACCTGGGACGTCTGCTTCCCCAGATGGTCTACTATGTGTATGCCTCAATGCTCTATAAGGAAAGAACCGGTAAGGAACCCGTGATAATCATTCCTTCCGGCAATGTGGGTAACTGCACGGGTGCCTACTGGGCAAAGGCCATCGGAGCCCCGATTAAGAGAATCGTCCTTGCGGTCAACGCAAACACCACAATCCCCGAGTACCTGGAAAGCGGTGAGTACAAGCCCCGCGACAGTGTCAGGACCCTTGCCAACGCAATGGATGTGGGTGCTCCTTCCAATATGGAGCGTCTATTCAGCCTCTTCCCGAGCTATGAGGAGATGAAGGAAAATGTCTCAGCCTGGTCAGTAAGCGATGAGGAAATCAAGAAGACCATCGTTGATGAGTACAGGAAGGAGGGCTACGTGCTCTGTCCGCACACCGCATGTGCCGAGCGTGTCCGCCTCGATCACTTTGATGGCGAGCCGGTAATCATAGTGTCAACGGCCCATCCGGCCAAGTTCGATACTGTGGTTGAGCCGCTTATCGGAGCCACGGTACCGATGCCCGCAGCCCTTGCCGATCTGGTGAACCGTCCGAGCACTTTCACCGAAATCGGAACCGATTACAGAGAGCTCTTCTGAGCACTTCTTCAAAAGCCTTCACCTCAGACGTGAAGGCTTTTCTTTTCCAGCCACTTTCCGCTTCTGTAGTAGATTATGAAGAGTGTGGAGGTAACGACCCAGGTTATCGGGTAGCATACGATGACACCTTCCACACTGCTGAAGATGGGGGCCGCAAAGGCTATCCAGAGCACACGCAGGAGACAGATTCCCAGTAAGCATATCACTGTGGGCGGAACTGCCTTGCCCGCACCCCTGATGGTTCCTGAGAGTATCTCGGTGGCAATGTATGTGATGAACGAGGGTGCGATGAGATGGAGTACCCTGAGGCCTATTTCTATGACGTTCTCATCCCTTGTGAAGAGCATGTATGCATACCGCGCGAATACAGTGTAGATGAATGACATGATGACAGTTGCGACACCGGCAATGAGGATAGTGGTCTTGACGCCCTTTCTCACCCTGTCAAGCCTGCCTGCCCCGTAGTTCTGGCCGGTGAAGGTCGTTATCGATATACCGAAGGCATTTATCATCATCCAGTACATGCAGTCAAGCTTGCCCCAGGCCGCCCAGGCTGCGGCGGTATCGGTACCAAAGCCGTTCATGCTGGACTGGATAAGTAGGTTGCTGAGGGTGTAGAGCATGGACTGGATTCCCGAGGGAAGGCCGATGCGGAGCATCTCCCTTGTCTCCTTCCTGTCCAGAATTGTATCCCTGATCGTGTACGAAAGACCGCCCTGAAGCTTTTTCAGGAATATGAAGGTAAGCACCATTGCCTCTGTCTGGCTTATCACCGTTGCCAGGGCAGCGCCCTCAACACCCATCCTGAGGATGCCGACAAGCACGATGTCCAGCACGATGTTGGTGACACATCCCGCAATAAGGAAGTATAGGGGGTGCCTGGAGTCGCCCAGTGCCCTGAAGACACCGGTTCCCATGTTGTAGATGATGAGTGAGGCGGAGCCTAAGTAGTATATCCTCATGTAGGAAAGGGCAAGGGGCAGGATGTCAGCGGGGGTGCTTATGATTTTAAGTGATGCTTCTGCAGTGAGAAGACCCACTACGGTTATTATCACAGAGGCGATGTATGAGAGGGCCATTGCCGTCCTTATCGCCCTTGAGCACTGTTTTTCATCCCCAGAGCCGTAGCGGTGGGAGATGACGACGGAGGCTCCCGAGGCAAGGCCCGTGAAGAAGCCGATGAGAAGATTTATTATCGTGCTTGTTCCGCCGCCGACTGCGGCAAGGGCTTCCTTGCCCAGAAACTGTCCTACTATTACCGCATCAACCGTGTTGTATAACTGCTGGAAAAAAGTTCCGAATAGGATGGGGAAGAAGAAGTACAGAATACCCTTCCAGACCGGTCCTTCGAGGATGGTATTTCCCTTTCTGATCTCGTTCATAGCCGATGATTATAGTGAGGATGTTAAAAAATGATAAGAGGTTGCCAAACGCCTCATTTATGATTATAGTTAGGATAAACTAACATAGGAGATGACAGATGGGAACAATAGTAGTACTTCTTATAGTTATCGCTCTGGTCGCATTCGCCCTGCGCGCGATGAAAAAGGGCAGTCACCACTGTTCGGGATGCCATGGATGCGGCGGTTCCTGCTGTTCGTGCGGGACTGCAGCAAAACAGAGTGCCGATAAAATAAAGGAATGCTGCCGGAAGTGATCCGGCAGCATTTCATTTCAGCAGAGTCTTGTGGCGGGAAGGTGCCTGATGGCAAGGACCGTAGCCGCGCCCTCACCGAAGAGGGCATCCATCTTCGAGATATACTCGTCAAGAAGCTCATCGGGCACGTAGGCCTGAATCGTGCCTGCAAAACCGCCGCCGTGTACACGCACGATGCCCTTGCCCTTGAGGACGAGTTCGCTTACCGCAATTCCGACCGAGAGTCCCTGCTCCTGGGGCTGGGAAGCCGCATATACGTTCTGAAGGAAGCGGAAGGATGAGTTGCCGCTTTCCTGCACGCCTTTAAGATAGGCCTCGATGTCATTTGCCTTAAGCGCTGAAAGCATGGCCTCAACCCTGAGGTTTTCCGTGAAGTAGTGATAGGCCCTGAGTACGGCCCTGTCATTGGAAAGAGCCTTCCTGAGAGCGGGAAGGGCTGCTATGAACTGGGCAAAATCAACCTCCCTCAGAACCTTCTTTCCGAAGTAGGCGGCAACGGCCTTCATCTCGGCGGGTACTGCGGCATATTCAGGTGTGAGGTTCGCATGGTCACCCTTTGTGTCCACTATCACGAGGCTGTAGCCGTAATCCTCGAAGTTGACGTCGATCGGGGTGAGTACCGGATTCTTATTGTCCGCAAAGTCTATTCCCACGATTCCGCCCTGGGCACATCCGATCTGGTCCATGAGGCCTGAGGGTTTTCCGAAGTAGACGTTTTCCGCATACTGGCCGATTTTGGCAAGCTCGACGGGAGGAAGCACGTCATCATTGAAGAGACTGTTGAAGATCTCGGCGATGAGAACCTCGATAGCGGCGGAGGAGGAAAGACCTGAACCCCTCAGTACCTTTGTGGTGGTGTTGGCCTGGAAGCCGCCCGTCCTGAGACCCCTGTTAACGAATGCAGCCGCAATTCCCCTGATGAGAGAGTCTGTGGTGTTCTTCTCCTCATCCTTTATGGTAAGGTCTGAAATGTCAACGTCAACCACGGGAAAGCCTTCACTCTTAACAACGACCCTGGAGTCACTTCTAAGTGAGACGGCCGCGATTGTGTCAAGATTGATCGTACCCGCGATGACCTTTCCGAGGTTATGGTCGGTGTGGTTTCCTGCCAGCTCTGTCCTTCCTGCAGTTGAGAAGAGCGCTATCTCCTCCTGGCTTCCGAAGAGCTCTTCATGTGTCTTCTCCAGAGCCGCAAAGCGCTCATCCATCGCTTTCCTGTCGAAGCGTTTTCCGTATAATCCTTCATAAAGGTGACTGATATCCTTCATGTGAAATCTCCTTTAGGGAAAAGTCTATCAGATTGAAGGTGAAAAGAGAATTTCTTTTTCACTTCCTTTTCACATATAGGTGGCCAAGAAACACCCTTATCCGGCCCTCCCTGATCAGAATGTTCACCGCTTCCCTGATCTCTGTCCTGCTGACACTCCTGAATTCCTTCATGTGGCAAAGCCTCCGTAAGAGGGAATGTCCGGTATGCAGGAAGGGGATTCTGCCCGCCTCTTTCATTATCATGTCCTCTCCCCAGGCGGGAGTGAATGTGCCGCTGCATCCGTCGCACCCGCTGCAGCTGCTGTCCATTACCTTTCCCATCAACGAAAGCAGTCTCATTCTTATGCACCCCTCATCTGAAAAGGCATGTACAAGCGGGCTCTTTGCACTGCTTCTTATTAGCGTGAACGACTCTGCGCTCTTACCGTCCCGTCCGGCCCTCCCTGATTCCTGAAGGAAGTCACTGGCCTTTTCAGGAATGTCGTAGTGCACGACGCTCCTTATTCCGGGAGCATTCACACCCATCCCGTAAGCAACGGTCGCACAGAGTACGTGGTCTGAGGATTTGAAGAAAATCTCCTCAGCCGCTCTCCGCTCCTCAGGAGGAAGTCCCGCATGGTAGCAAAGGGTGGGAAAGTATGGGGATAGCAGTGCCGTAAGCACCTCAGCCCTGGCCCTGGAGCGGACGAACACGACAGCAGGACGACGGTTTTCAGGTGTGAGCAGGGCTATGCAGTCCTTAACGGGAAAGAGGGATCTTACCCGGTGGTAGAAGATGTTGGGCCTGTCGGTATTGTCCCTTATCACCTTGGGTTTTGACGTGAAAAGAAGCTCTTCAAGGCGCTTTGATGTGTAGCCGTCCAGCGTGGCGGTGAACGCCAGAACCTGCTCCGGACGGAGGAGGCGGGAAATCCGCTTGGCCTCAAGGTACGCAGGACGGAAGCTCTCTCCCCAGCTTATGACCGTATGTACTTCATCAAAGACCAGAAGGGAGACTTTCCTCGCTGAGAGGAAAGAGAGTATCAGGGGACTTAGCAGGGATTCGATATTCGTGATGATGATTCTCACTTCCCCTGACATCACACGGAGGAGGAAGTGGTTCTTATCGCTTTCCCCGGTGAGGACCTCATGGCAGATACCGTTCTTCATGAGTGAGCTGCTCTGATCCCGGATGAGGGAGAGGATGGGATATACGATGATGGTTATCCCCTCTGCGAGCACTGCAGGAAGCTGGAAGCATACGCTCTTACCTCCTCCTGTGGGGAGCACTGCCAAAAGGGAGGAGCCTCCAGTGCCGAAGTTCTTCACGACAGTTGATATTATCTCCTTCTGAAGGGGGCGGAGGGCCTTTATGCCGAATACCTCCTCTGCGGTCTTTCTGATTAATTCGTCATTCATATTAAGAATAAACGTAAAAGTGTCCGTTTATGCCTGAAATGAATATAATATTCCGAATTAAGAATGATGAATAGGTTTTAAGAAAAACGTAAGGGCATGAAAAAGCCCCAGCCGGAGCTGAGGCTTATTGACTTACTTTCTGACGGGATGAGCGATGATGCTCTCGAGTTCAGGAGTCTTCTTAAGGTTCTCAACCAGACCTCTTGCCCTTGCCTTGTTGACATAGTCGGGGGACTCGAAGGTGTAGTGGAAGTTGGTGTGGATGTCATAGGTGCCGTTCATGAGGGCGAAGGCATCCTCAGTCATGACGAGCTCCTCATCGGTCGGGATGACGAAGATCTTGACGGGGGAATCGTCAGTGCTGATGCATGTCTCAGTGTTCCTGCAGTGGGAGAGTGCATTCTTCTTCTCATCGAGCTTGATGCCGAAGTTCTCAAGACCGGAGAGGGCACCCTTTCTGATGTGGTCACCCATCTCACCGACACCTGCCGTGAAGACGACTGCATCGACGCGGCCGAGGAGGGCTGCATATGCACCGATGTACTTCTTGATTCTGTGGATTTCCATGTCGATGCCGAGCTGTGCGTTCCTGTCACCTGCCTTGGCAGCGGCCTGAACGTCTCTTCTGTCTGACTTGCCGCAGATACCGATGAGGCCTGACTTCTTGTTGAGCAGGGTGTCCATCTCAGCAGCGGTTACGCCCAGGTTCTTGCACATATAGGGGATGATTGCGGGGTCCATGTCACCGCTTCTTGAACCCATCACGAGACCTTCGAGCGGTGTGAGACCCATTGATGTGTCGATACATACACCGTTCTTGACTGCACAGCCGGATGCACCGTTACCGATGTGCATGATGATGACGTTGGTATCCTTGTTCTCCTTGCCGAGAAGGACTGCAGCCCTCTTTGCGCAGTAGAGGTGGCTGGTTCCGTGGAAGCCGTAGCGGCGTACGTTGTAGTCCTTGTACCAGGAGTAGGGAACTGCGTACATGAAAGCGGCCTCATCCATTGTCTGGTGCCATGCGGTATCCATTACGATTGCCTGAGGCACGTTCGGCATGAGCTTTCTGGCAACCTCAATACCCATGATGTTTGCGGGCATGTGGAGGGGACCGAGGGGAATGATCTCCTTGAGCTTCTCGATGACTTCGTCAGTCACGAGTGTTGATTTCTTGAAGTACTCGCCGCCGTGGAGGACTCTGTGACCGACTGCTCCGATCTCGCTGAGATCCTTGATACAGCCGTATTTCTCGTCAACGAGCATCTTGAGGACGAGCTGGATTGCTTCCATGTGTGTGGGGGAAGAGAAGCGTGCTTCATAGACTTCCTTGCCTGTTGTCTTCTGCTCGATCGTGGAATACTCGAGACCGATCCTTTCGACGATACCTACGGCAAGAACATCCTTGTTGTCCCAGTCATATACCTGATACTTGGCAGATGAACTGCCGCAGTTAAGTGTGAGGATTACCATTTATAATCTCCTGTTTTTATGTTTTTTTGATTATCAGTTCATTTTAACCATGATTGCAGAACTTTAACAATCTGAATTTCTATGAAAAAACCGAATAATTTTTGCTTATTATATATATGAAGGTATTGCTGCTGATACTGGTGCTGCTGGCACCTTTTGAAATTCACGCCATGAGTCTCTCCTTCTCCGGTAACGGAGTGAGTGCGGATGCTCCTTATCTCAATCTCTCACTTCCGGATGTTGCCTTCACCCTCTCCTGGAAAGGAGTGAGGTATGGGAAGATATCGGGCTTTGAGGTAACGTCCCTCCTGCGGCCCGACCTCCTTATCTGGGAAGATAAGAGCGAGAGACGCGCGGCAGGGCTCCTGAATGGCTTTTCATGCACAGAAGGCCCCGTCACGTTTTTCCTTTCTCCGGTGGACCGCCTGGCGGCAGGCGCTGCCGTGAGGAAAAACGGTTTCGGTTTTTCCTTTCTCATTCACGGAAGGGGTAAGAGGAGTGATGACGTGCTTGCCTGGAGCAATGAGCGGGGCGGTGAGAGGGGTGAGTCCGTTTCCCTTTCATTCATGGGAGATCATCTTCTCCTCAGAAGTGTCTTCTACCTGAGTGATGCCTCAGGCATGAATGCGTTCTTTTCTGCCGGAGTTAGCCATAACGGGGTGACGCTGACCTATTCAAGGGGAAGGATAACGGCATTTGAGAGCACCTCATCACTGAGAAGGGAAGTATTGACGCTGGACATCAGGAAGGGTGCTTTCAGTGCGGAGTATACCCTGTACAGGGGGCGAGACCCCTATGCCGGGGGAAAGTACCGTTCCCACGGTATGAATGTGACAGTGCTCTGGAAGGATGATGTCTTTTTCCTCAGAAGTGATTACTCCCGAATTTTCAGTGAGGAGGGTAAGTACAGTGTCACCCACTCCTATGAGGCACTTGTTTTCGGTTGCGGGATAAAGACTGACGGGAAGGGGGATCCGGTTTACGTTTTTTCCCATGATGGTTTCAGAATCGAGAGCAACCTGAAGACCTTCTCCGTCTCGGCAACTCTGAAGGGTGAGTGGTGGTCGGTGAAGCTTTCATTCAATTCAGAGCTGAAGCTTACGACCTCAGTCTCCCTCTCACTCAGCCAAGGAACCTGATCTCGTATTCGAGGCGGATGCCGGTCCTTTCAAGTACGATCCTTCTCACTTCCTCTGCAAGTGTCAGATAGTCGGAGGAGGTGGCATTGCCGGTGTTGAGTATTACGTTGGCGTGGTTTTCAGAGACCCTTGCGCCGCCATGGGCAAGCCCCTTGAGGCCGAGGGAGTCTATGATGCGTCCTGCGGCATCGCCCTCAGGGTTTCTGAAGACACAGCCGAGGGAGGGATAGGCAAACTGTCCGGAAGCAGCCCTTGATCTCCTGATCGCATTGGCCCTCTCCTTTGCCGCGGCAATGTCGGCGCTCTTCTTCAGGCCAAGGCATATGGATGTGATGATGTCGTCATCGGAAAAGGGTGATGAGCGGTAGGAAAAGAGGTAGTTTTCGGATTTTATCCTTTTTGCCGTTCCGTCCGCTGTCAATGCATCTGCATAAAAGAGGATGTCTGAGATGCTCATCCCTTCCGCTCCGGCATTTCCCGCCACAGCCCCTCCCATGGTTCCGGGGAGTCCCGCAAATGCTTCCATGCCCTCAAGACCCGCCTCAAGGGCAGCTCTTATGACGCTGTCCGGCTTCTCGCCTGCGGCGCATGTAAGTGTTTCCCCGTCAATCGTGATGCCCTTCATATGTGTCATGATGAGGAGAAGACCGTCAAAGCCGTCATCGCTCACAAGCGTGTTCGAGAGTCCTCCGACAGCCCTGATCCTTTTCCCGGGATTCCTTCTTATCAGGGCAAGCGCGTCGTCCGCGTCCTGAGGGAAGGCTGCCTCGCGTGCCCTTCCGCCCGTTTTCAGAAAGGAATGGGCGGACAGCGGCAGAAAGGAGGAAATGTTGATTTTTTCCTCTGAAACGCTTACATTAGAAACCATATACATTAAGTCTAGCAAGGAGAAACGATGTATGTCAATTAAGCTTTACAATACAATGAGTAGGACGCAGGAAGAGTTTAAGTCCATCGAGGACGGAAAGGTCTCCATGTACTGCTGCGGACCTACAGTCTATAATTATGCCCACATCGGAAACCTGAGAACATATATCTTCGAGGATCTGCTCCACAGGACCCTTGAGCATGCGGGTTATAAGGTTGACCATGTCATGAACATCACCGATGTCGGTCATCTCACCGGAGACGGCGACGACGGCGAGGACAAGATCAGCAAGAGGGCTAAGGAAACCGGAAAAAGCGTCTGGGACATCGCCCGCTTCTACACCGATGCGTTCTTCCGCGATGAGGAGCATCTCAACATCACCCGTCCCGGTACGGTGTGCAAGGCCACCGATCACATCCAGGACATGATAGAGCTGATAAAGAAGCTGGAGGCCAACGGCCACACCTACGTCAGCGGCGGTAACGTCTACTTCTCCATTGACACGATCGATGACTACGGCAAGCTTGCCCGCCTCAGCCTCGACGACCTTAAGGAAGGTGCCAGGATCGAGGTTGACAGCAACAAGAGAAACCCGAAGGACTTTGTGCTCTGGTTCACCAACTCAAAGTTCAAGGATCAGGCAATGGTATGGCCCAGCCCCTGGGGCGTGGGTTATCCGGGCTGGCACATCGAGTGCTCCGCAATGAGCAGCAGGTATCTCGGTGACCACTTCGACATCCACTGCGGCGGTATCGACGCGATTCCCGTCCACCACACCAACGAAATCGCGCAGAGTGAGGCCGCATCCGGCAAAAAGCCCTGGGTCAACTACTGGTGCCACGGCGAGTTCCTCCTGAACGACAAGGGCAAGATGAGTAAGTCCACCGGTGAGTTCCTGACTCTTTCAGTGCTTGAGGGTAAGGGATACAACGCCCTGGATTACCGCTACTTCTGCCTTTCCGGTCACTACAGAAGCCAGCTCAAGTTCTCCTTCGAGGCTCTCGACCATGCAAAGAGCGCCAGGGAAAGCCTCGTGAAGAGGGTTGCTGAGCTGAAGAAGAGTGAGGCCGCCGCACCCGGCGAGAAGGCTTCCTCCTACCGGGATCAGTTCTTTGCCGCCATGGAGAACGATCTCATGGCACCCCAGGCCCTTGCGGTTCTCTGGTCAATGCTCAAGGATAAGGAAGTGAGCGACGGTGAGAAGCTCTCCGTCCTGCTTGAGATGGATGAGATCCTTGGACTCCGCCTCGATGAGGTGAAGGCTGCCGATGAGGGCGGATCTGATATTCCCGATGAGATCAGGGCACTGGCAGAGGAAAGGACCGCAGCCAAGAAGGCGAAGGATTTCGCCAGGGCAGATGCCATCAGGGCCGAGCTTAAGGATAAGGGATATCTCATTAAGGACACACCTCAGGGACCCGTTCTGGAGAGGGTGTAACCTTTCGTCATAAAGGGCGTTTACGGTAATGGAAATCAAGAGTACGGACCAAAGTGCTTTCAGAAACGTATATAAAGAGTGTTATCCGCTGCTGATGAAAATCTGTTATCACATAGTGTATAACCTCGATATCGCGCAGGATCTGGTGCAGGAGGCTTTCGAGCGATTCTATCTGAAGAACATGACTTTTCCTTCAGAGGATGATGCGAAGTACTGGCTGATCCGGGTTGCAAAGAATCTGGCCCTCAACCATGTGAGGAGAAACAAACGGGAGATAAACATGGTTGAGAAGGTCAGGCAGATGCCGTCTTCGGGCACATATGTCGTAGACGGTGTCAGGGAACTCTCCGACAAGGAGACCATCAGGGAGGTGAGGGCCGCCATAGAGCAGCTTCCCGACAACCTCAAGATGGTCATCACGCTGAAGGAGTACGGCAATCTGGACTACAGGGCGATAGGGAAAATCCTCGGGATTTCCGAAAGCAATGTTAAGGTGAGGGTGCACCGGGCCAGGAAGAAACTGGAGGAGATCCTTACCAAGGAGGACGGATATGTGTATTGATGACGGATTACTCTCTTCCTATCTGGACGGCGAGCTCGGTGAGCCCTACCGCAGTCAGGTGGAAGAACATCTATCATACTGCACCGCATGTCAGAGCAGACTTGAAAAACTGAAAAAGCTCGATCAGGTGGTCAGCCGAGCCACATTAAGTGATGAGGAGCTCTGTTCCAGAATGGATCAGACCCTTTCCATTCTTGAGAAGAAATGCTTTGAGCAGGGGGCAAAGAAGCTTTCCTTCTGGAGAAAGAAACTGGAAGTGGGTGTGCCTGCAATGGTTACGGCAGCTGCCGGCATCATCGTCGTCTTCATCGGTTCCTTCGCAGCCTTCGGCCGCGGCGGTGCCGAGACCAGTGACATCATGCCTTCCTTCAGCGTTCAGGCCGGAAGCGAGAACATCCATCTCGTATCCTCCCGGGAGCAGGGCCTCGATGCCTACTCCCTTGAGGAAATAATGAAATACCTGGACAGCAAGGGGTACAACGTCGATATCTCGATCAAGGGACTGACGCCCATCGAATAGATGCATAATCACCCCCGTCAGGGGAAAATGCCTAGCCGCCTCACTGTACGCGTTTTGCTCTTTCTGATAATATTGTCAGGAAACAAAAGCAGTACGGAGGCGGTTTCTTTATGAAAGCAGTTGAACTTGCAAAATCCTATAACCCAAAGGATTTTGAGGAGAGGATTTATACCCAGTGGGTTGACGGTAAGTGTTTCGGACCTCAGAAAGAGGGTGCAGAGCATTTTTCCGTAGTAATGCCTCCTCCAAACGTAACAGGCATCCTCCACATGGGCCATGCGCTCAACAATAACCTTCAGGACATCATCGTCCGCTATCAGAGGATGCAGGGTAAGAACACACTCTGGGTACCGGGAACCGACCATGCCGGTATCGCAACCCAGAACGTCGTTGAACGCCAGCTCGCGAAGGAAGGCCTGAGAAGACAGGATCTCGGACGCGAGAAGTTCATCGAGCGCACCTGGGAAGTAAAGCATAAGCACCATGCCATCATCTCCTCTCAGCTGAGGAAGATGGGCTGTTCCTGTGACTGGGACCATGAAAGATTCACGATGGATGAAGGTCTTTCAAAGGCAGTCAGGGAAGCATTCGTCACCCTCTATGAGAGGGGACTCATCTACAAGGGCAAGTACCTCGTCAACTACTGTCCCAAGTGCGGAACCGCACTGGCTGACGATGAGGTTGAGTACGAGAACCTTCCCGGACATCTCTATGACGTGAGATATCCCTATGCTGACGGCAGCGGCTACATCACGGTTGCCACGACCCGTCCCGAAACGATGTTCGGAGACGTCGCAGTTGCGGTGAATCCCGACGATGAGCGCTATAAGGACGTGGTGGGCAAGAAGCTCATTCTGCCTTTAATGGGCAAGGAGATCCCCATCATCGCCGACAGCTTCGTCGATAAGGAATTCGGTACCGGTATGGTTAAGATCACACCGGCCCATGACCCCAACGACTGGGAGTGTGGAAGGCGTCACGGCCTTGAGGCCATCAACCTCCTCAATCCGGACGGAACACTCAATGAGAACGTGCCTGAAAAGTACCGCGGACTCGATCCCGTTAAGGCCCGTGAGCTCGTCATCGCCGACCTTGAGGCCGGCGGATACCTCGTCGGCATCAAGGATCATGCCCACGACGTGGGACACTGCTACCGCTGTCACACGGTGGTTGAGCCCTATCTTTCCGAGCAGTGGTTCGTATCGATGCGCGGTATGGCTGACAAGGCCCTTGCCGCATGGAAGAACGGGGACATCAGATTCTATCCCAAGAGATGGGAAAACACCTATTCTCACTGGATGGAGAACATCCGTGACTGGTGTATCTCCCGCCAGCTCTGGTGGGGACACCGCATCCCGGTCTGGTACTGTGAAGACTGCGGTGAGATGATCGTGTCCAGAACCGATGTGGATACCTGTCCGAAGTGCGGTTCGAAGCATCTTCATCAGGACAACGACGTGCTAGACACCTGGTTCAGCTCCTGGCTCTGGCCGTTCTCAACCCTCGGCTGGCCCGATAAGACCGTTGACCTGAAGACCTTCTTCCCGACACAGACCCTCGTTTCAGCCTACGACATCATCTTCTTCTGGATCAGCAGGATGATCATGGCATCTGAGGAGTTCATGGGTGAGGCCCCCTTTAAGGACATAGTCATAACCGGTCTTGTCAGGGACAAGCTCGGACGCAAGATGTCAAAGAGCCTCGGAAACGGAATCGACCCCCTCGAGGTCATCGACCTCTACGGCGCCGATGCGATGAAGTTCACCCTCTGCTACCTTGCCGCCCAGGGACAGGATGTCCAGGTCGACATGGATTCCTTCAGGATGGGCTCCCGCTTCGCCAACAAGATCTGGAACGCAACCAGATTCCTCCTCATGAACCTGGAGGGCAGGAACCTCGTCGAGGTCACACCCGATAAGCTCGGTCTTATGGACAGGTGGATCTACCACCAGATGAAGGAAGCGATCGACACGATCAACAGGGCAATGAGCGGTTACCGCTTCAATGAGGCCGCACAGGCAGTATACTCCTTCTTCTGGAATGACTTCTGTGACTGGTACATCGAGGCCAGCAAGATGAGACTTCTCCACGGCAGCGATGAGGAAAAGGACCTGGCATCCTCAATCATGATGGATGTGCTTGAGAAATCCATGAGGATGATGCATCCCTTCCTCTCCTTCGTCACCGAGGAGATCTATCAGAAGCTTCCCAACAATAAGGGCATGCTTATCCTTCAGCCCTATCCGACTGTCGGTGATGAATTTGACTTTGCATCCGATGCCGCACTGGTATCCCAGCTGCAGGAGGCTGTCAGGATCGTCAGGGCAACGAGGAGCAAGCTCTCGATCGCACCTGAGAAGAAGCTCCATGTCGTGATCCGCACCGGTGAGGGCTTTGCCGCAAAGGACGTCTTCATCGCATCAAAGGACATGATGGCAACCTTCATGGGCGCCGGTACCCTTGAGATCGACACCGACGGTTCAGTCGATACCTCAAAGGCATTCCCGTCCTCAGCCCTCGGTTTCGAGGTCTTCACCTTCGTCCGCGAGGCGATCGATGTGGAAGCTGAGATCAAAAAGCTTGAAAATGAGATTGCCAAGGCGGAGAAGAACCTGGAAGGCAGTAACAGAAAGCTTTCAAACGAGCAGTTCGTGAAGAATGCAAAGCCTGAGGCAATTGCCAAGGAGAAGGCTAAGAAGGCTGAATTCGAGGAAGTCATTGCCAAGGCAGGTGAGCACATCGCTCTTCTTAGAACCCTCTGACAACAATAAAGGACAGGTCTCCGGCCTGTCCTTCACTTTATCGGCTGTCCTTCGGGGCAGCCTGTTTTTTCCCATTATCCCAAATGGTTCAGTCTTCCAGCTTTTCCCTGGCCTCCTGAATCTCGCTTCTTCGCTCCTTGCAGAGTCTGCTTATCTCGGCAAGTGCCTTTCTTGCTCTTGTGGCGCTGGCTTTGATGCCTTTTTCCTCAAATCTCTTTGCTTCCGCGGCATAGACTTTGAACTGGTCTTCCAGCTGCTCGTGTAAGGTCATTTCGATTCCTCCTTCATTTGAAGTATACGTTTCATCCTAACACAAAAATGTGGGTAAGCAAGTAAAATCGTAAATAATCTGCAGAAAATTTAGTTAATAATTGAAAATAATCAAGAAATTAAGGTTTTTCGGAATTTTTGAACACAAAATGATAGTTTTCCATTGTGCATGAAAAAAACAGAAGGCGGCTTCAAAGCCGCCCTGTATGTCATTTCACTTCCTTGACATCTGATTCCGCCCTGAGGATGTAACCCTTCTTCAGCGGAACTGAGGTATGCAGGAAGCCCTTCCTGCAGTGGTCGAGTTTTTCAATGCTCTCCCCGTTCTCATCGGTCAGGGTGAAGGAGTCATCCCTGATGAAGAGCATGTCGGGCCCGATGTACTCGAGGCTTTTGCCGACCCTGATCTGGTTTCTCACGTCAATGAGATACTTACCGTCTCCCAGCTCCTCCAGCACCGAGCCGAGGTACATGTACTCCCTTCTGTAGCCGTAGCTGGTAGGACGGTTTATCGCACCGTCATCGCTGTCCCTTCCGTAGAAGAAGCCGGTAGCATATTCCCTGTGGGAAACGTTGAAGAGATCCTCCCTGTACTTCTCCCACTCGGGATCATGGTCGAGGGCCTTACGGTACGCTCTGGTAACGACTGCAACGTAGTAGATGCTCTTCATCCTTCCCTCGATCTTCAGGGAGGAAAGCCCTGCCTTTTCCAGATCGTCCAGATGGTCGATCATGCACAGGTCCTTGCTGGAGAGAATGGTGGTGTATCCGCTCTCGTCCTCCTCGATGGGGTAGTACGTTCCGGGACGTTCCTCCTCCTCAAGGGCATAGTGGAGCTTGTAGTTCCACCTGCAGGTATGGGAACAGTCCCCCTGGTTGGCACTCCTTCCCGTCAGGAACGAAGAGAGGAGGCAGCGGCCCGAGTAGCTCATGCACATCGCACCGTGGACGAACGCTTCAAGCTCCAGCTCGGGAACTGCATCCTTTATGCGCCTGATGTCATCGAGGGAGGCTTCACGCCCCAGGATGACGCGCTCAAATCCCATGTCTCTGTACATGCGGGCACTCTCGCTGTTGATGCAGCTTGCCTGAGTCGAGAGGTGAAGGGCCTTTTCCGGGAGGTACTTCCTGAAAAGGGGTACCAGCCCCAGATCGGTGATTATGAAGGCATCGAAGGGGCTGTCCTTAAGGGTGGGCAGAAGGGTTTTCGCATCCTGAATCTGATCCTCGGAAAAGAGGATGTTCATCGTGCAGTACAGCTTCTTACCCGTCTCTTGCCTGATCTTCCTCACTTCCTCAAGCTCATCTTCTGAGAAGTTTCCCGCATTCTTCCTGAGGGAGTATTTCGAGAGTCCCATGTAGCACGCATCGGCACCGTAGTTGATCGCGGTCCTGAGCTTTGCTGCGTTTCCGGCAGGGGAGAGGAGTTCGATTGCCATCAGCTGCTCCTCTTCACGAGCTCCGCAAGAAGCTCCTTAAGGTCGTTGCTTTCGGCCTTTGCCTTCTCATCCTCAGCCTTCTGCTGCTCTTTTGCCCTGTACTCTTCCTCACTCATCCTGGTGTGGGTGTCATCGGGGAAGCTTATTGCAAGCACTTCCTGCATGTCCCTTACGGGGCGGAAGGTGATGCCGCTCTTCACTTCCTCTGAGAGCTTTTCAAGGTCATTGCGGTTTCCCCAGGGGATGATGATGGTGTCGATGCCGTTCCTTCTGGCTGCCAGGACCTTCTCCTTGAGACCTCCGATGGGCATTACCTGACCCGTGAGCGTCAGCTCACCGGTCATGGCAAGGCCGCTCTTCATCACCTGGTCGGTGAGCAGTGAGTAGAGTGCGACTGTGAGCGTTATGCCTGCCGACGGTCCGTCCTTCGGGGTTGCACCCTCAGGAATGTGGAGGTGAACGTTGTAGCGCTCGAAGAAGGAGTAGTCGATGTTCCTCCTGACGGCCTCCCTCTTGAGGTAGGTCCAGGCGATGCTTACCGATTCCTTCATGACGTCACCGAGCTGACCCGTGATTGAAAGCTCGCCCTTACCGGGGTAGTTCTCAGCCTCGATGAGCAGCGTGTCACCGCCCATGCTGGTCCAGGCCAGACCGATGGAGGTTCCGACCTTGTCGGCCTTCTTGACCTCGTCATCGCTGAAGGGTGCCTTGCCCAGATACTTCACGATAAGGTCTTCACTGACAGTGACGGGGAACTCAAAGCCCTCCTCTGTGAGGGAGGCCCTTGCTATCTTCCTGTTGATTTTGTCCAGTGCCTTCTCGAAGTTCCTGACACCTGCCTCCCTGGCATAGCCTTCGGCAATTCTCAGAAGGCTCTTTGCCGGATACTTCACGTCCTTCTTATCCAGGCCGTTCTTCTCCAGGCTTTTCGGCAGCAGGTACTTCTTTCCTATGTTCAGCTTCTCGTTGGACGTGTAGCCTGAAAGCTCTATGATCTCCATCCTGTCAAGCAGAGGGGAGGGGATCGTGTCGAGGGTGTTGGCCGTCACGATGAAGAGAACCTGGGAAATGTCGAAGGGCAGATCGAGATAGCGGTCACGGAAATCCTTGTTCTGCTCGGGATCGAGTGCCTCCAGGAGTGCCGATGCCGGATCTCCCTGATAGCTTTCGCCCATCTTGTCGATTTCATCGATGAGGAAGACGGGACTCTTGGTCTTCACGATCTTGAGACCCTGGATGATCTTGCCGGGGAGGGCACCCACATAGGTTCTTCTGTGACCCTTGATCTCGGCCTCATCCTTCATGCCTCCCACACTGAAGCGGTAGCACTTCCTGCCCATTGCCTTCGCGATCGAAAGACCGATACTGGTCTTTCCGACTCCGGGAGGGCCCACAAGGCAGATGATCGCACCCTTGGTGTCCTGCTTTCTCTTCCTGACAGCAAGGAACTCAAGCACGCGGTCCTTGACCTCCTCCATGCCGTAGTGCTCGGCATCGAGGATTCTCTTTGCCCTGGCCATGTCATAGTCCCTGAAGGGCTCGTCCTTCCATGGAAGGGCTGCGATTGTCTGAAGGTAATTGAGGGAAAGGGCATACTCGGGTGAGCTGGGCTCAAGGGTTGAGAAGCGGGCATACTCGTTCTCGACCGTTTCCTTTGCCTCTCCCTTAAGGTTCAGCCTGTCCAGATCCTGCTTGAGCTTCTCCACCAGATCCGTCTTGCTCTGAACGATGCCCAGCTCCTTCTGGATCTGTCTCAGCTCCTCGCGCAGGAAGTAATCCCGCTGGTTCTTCTCGAGCTTTTTATTCACATGCTCCCTGATGGATCCCTGAATCTGGAGAATCCTCTTCTCCTCCTCGATGTGGAAGAGGATATCCTCAATCCTCTTTTTCACATCGAGCTCCTCCAGAATCTTCTGGAGCTTGGAGCCCTCAATGGAGAGAATGGATGCCATGTAATCGGCAAACTTCGAGGGATCCTCGATGTTGACGAGGTTGAGTCTGTTCTCGTCACTGAGCATCGGGAGCCTGCCGCTGATGGTCTTGAGCTCCTCCGTAAGGGAGCGGACCCAGGCCAGGATCCTTTCCCTGTCATAGGGCTTGTCCCTGAGATAAGTGACCTTTGCAACCGTGATGTTACCGTTCGTGTCAAAGGCCTCGACGCGGAAACGGTTCTGCGTCGCCACATAAAGATTCACTCCGCCGTCAGGGAGTTTAATTGATTTCAGTATCCTGCACATCGTTCCGACAGTGTAAAATCTGTCTTCGGCTGTCAGGTTCTCCCCTTCGGCATCTGCCTTCTCAAGGAGTGTTCCTATTATACCGCCTCCCGCGATCGCCTGATTGACCGTGTCCATGTCCCTTTCGCCGGTAACCATTATCGGACAGAAGAGTCCGGGGAACATCGGCTTTACTGAAAGGGGAAGGATGAGCAGGGTGGTGGGCAGGACCTTGGGGTCCTGCAGAAATGTATCTAAATCCATTAATAATCCTCTGCTCTCAAAGATAAATGAATAATGTGTTTTAGACTAGTATGAGTATTGCCGATTTGAGGTGCTCCCGTGCCCGGGAAGGGTGTGAAAATAATTGTTGCATTTTGTTGCATTAGTGCTATGATATACCCAAGAGGTGATTATGGATTCCAAATTGATCGTTATCGCTATCGGGGGAAATTCCCTGATCGAGGACAGTAAACATGTAACAGTCTCAGCCCAGTACGAGGCGGCAGCAAAGACCTGTCATCACATTGCGAGACTTGTCAGGGAAGGCCACAGGGTGGTCATCGCTCACGGCAACGGCCCCCAGGTCGGTTACATCCTCCGCAGGGCTGAATACGCAAAGGACATTCTTCACACAGTTCCCCTTGACAGCTGTGTCGCAGATACACAGGGCGCAATCGGATATCAGCTCCAGAGGGCCCTTGACAATGAATTCACCGCGCTCGGCCTTAAGGAGAGTGTCGCAACGGTCGTGACCCAGGTCGAGGTCGATCCCAATGATAAGTCCTTCCAGAACCCGACCAAGCCCATCGGCTCATTCATGAGTGAGGAAGAGGCCCTTAAACATAAGGAGAAGGACGGCTGGAGCATCATGGAAGATGCGGGCCGCGGCTTCAGAAGAGTCGTTGCTTCCCCGAAGCCGAAGAAGATCATTGAACTCGATACCATCAGGACACTCCTGGACAACAACATCATAGTCATTGCTGCAGGCGGTGGCGGTATTCCCGTGGTCAGGGATGAAAACGGTGCCCTTCAGGGCAAGGAAGCTGTAATCGACAAGGACCTTGCGGCAGCAATCCTGGCAAAAGACCTCCATGCCGATCTCTTCGTCATCTCGACGGCAGTCGAGAAGGTCTGCCTCAACTACGGCAAGCCTGACCAGAAGGAGCTTTCAGAGGTACACGTCTCCGAGCTTGACACCTACATCGGTGAAGGTCACTTCGCACCGGGCTCAATGCTTCCCAAGATCCAGGCGGTCAGGGACTTCGTCTCCTCCACCGGCGGCACCGGTCTCATCACCGATCCCGCCCACCTGTACGATGCGCTCTATCACGGTGCGGGAACTAAGATCGTTTCCTGAAGCCTGTGGCGTAAAGTGCCATTACAAAGAGAATCTGGGCCAGGTTGTCCTGATGAAGGGTGCCCATGAAAAGTCCCTTTGCCACCAGCAGGGCAAGGGAAAGACAGAAGAAAACCCTCAGCGAGGAGAGGCAGAGTGCTGCCTCTCTTCCTTTTTTCCCGAAGAGACAGCGAAGGGCTGAGCACAGTGGGATTATCAGAAGCGGGTTTACGATGACGATGTTCTCATTGAAATAGGTGACGTCGTGGTTCGAAAAGCACATCATGAAGATGAGCACGAGTGAGAGCACTGTGAGGAAAGTGAGGATGAGCGACATGAGAAGGGCCCAGATCCTCCTGTGACATTTATAGGTATATATAAGGAATGCCGCGGCAATGAGTCCCGCCACTGCCGATTCCGCCACGAGGTTTCCCTTACGGGCGCTCTCACTCCGGGTGCTTTCATGAAGGACTGAGCTCTCAGCTGAGGAGTACTCCATGATGGCCTTTTCCAGAACCTCCGGAAGGAAGCATGCTTCCCAGAGGGTAAGGGTGGTGTCCACTGACGGCCCCTGAAGGAAGTTGAGAGTCCAGTTCACCGGAAAGTTCCTGTACATGATTTCAGTGGTGAAATCCCTGTACGATCTTCCGGTGCTGATGCTTTCTGCCCAGGTGCGGAAAGCTCCGCCCGTGGCCGCATCGTAAATGTCCCTTATCCTGGTCGCGCAGTTATCCTCATAGTGGTGGTAGAGGTATGTGGAGTTCTCCGAAAGGGAGTTGTAGTTCAGGAAGTTTATCACATCCTTCTTTGCTTCCAGGGGGATCATGAGTTCGACCCGGGTGAGCTTCCTGTCCTCCCACTCGGCCTTTGAGAGGGAGTATGAGGATGGGGATACCATGAGGCTGTAGTAGAGCCGGCCGAATATGAAGTCCATGTAGAAGGTGGGGGAGAAGGCAAATACGCCCCAGTCGAAGGTCTTTGAGATTCCGTATTTCTCATTTTCAACCGAAAGACCCGAGTGGCCGAACCAGGAGTATATCTCATCACCGGCCTCGGTGGTCTGGAGGAAGAAGCGGGTATTTTCAAGAAAATCCCGCTCTCCCTCTTCGAAGGATGAGAAGGAGAATTTCCTGAGGTTGTCCTCGCTTTCGAATGTATCCTCGAGGCGCTGGCCGCTTACTGAGGCGGCAGAAAGCGTCATTGTCAGGGTAAGGAAAAGAATCAGTGCTTTTATAATCCGGGAAGGCATATGACCAATATATCATACTGATGCTCGGTTGACACTACGTAAAAAGGGAATTAAGTTGACATCATGGAGCGAAGCGAGAAGATACCTGCCATTGTGATAAGAAGCGAAAGATTCCGGGAAAAGGACCGGAAGCTGACGCTGCTGTCCCCCACGGACGGGATCTTCGGCATGACGGTTTACGGAGCCCAGAAGTCAAGAAAGTGCGTGAAGGCAGCCCTCCTCACGGAAGCGCTCTTCACGGTCTACCACAACAGGGAAAGAAACCAGAGGAGCCTTACGGATCTGGATGTGATATCGGTCCACGATGAGGTGCTCTCATCCCTTGAGGGAATCTTCACGTCATCCCTGATGTGCGAGCTGGCGCTTATGTACAAGGGGGAGTCGTATCAGGGCCTCTATGAACTCTTCACCTCAGTGCTGGACGAGCTTACTGCTGAAAACTGGAGAGTCTCCGCCATCCAGTACATGATAAGGTATCTGATGCTTTCAGGCCTCTTTCCCGACCTTGAGACCTGTCCCGTGTGTTCCCGTCCTTACCGGGATGATGAGGTGCTTGGCTTCAGCGCATCATATTCTGTTCCATGCTGCCCGGAATGTGATACAATGAAAAACATCCTGATCCTTCCGCCCAATGCCAGGGCATACCTCAGGGATTCGGCACGGGTGAGCTTTGCCCGCGCCATAGGTTTCGGGATCAGCAGTACGCAGTCTTCGAGGATACTGAGATACATGTTAAGGTATACCTCCCTCGCGCTTGGCTGTGAGCTCAAGGTTGCACAAAGCGCGCTATTAAACAGTATTTACTGATAGGATATATAGATAGATGAAGTATGAGCTTAAGAGGGTCTCGCCGGAGGTTCCACGCCGTCTGGTTGAGAAGTACAGATGTGACCTTCTGTCCGCGACTATCCTTTCGCGCAGGGGAATCACGCACAGGAATGATCTCAGGTTCTACCTGGAGAACAGCCTGAACTGTCTCCATTCACCCTTCCTCTTCGAGGATATGGATGCAGCCGTTACCAGGATCAACGAGGCCCTGGAGGCGAAGGAGCGAATCTGTATTTTCGGTGACAGGGATGCCGACGGCATAACGGCCACCACACTTATGATCGAGGAGCTGGAAAGGCTCGGAGCCGATGTGTTTTACATGCTCCCCGAGGGCGATGATCCCTACGGTCTCACGGCCCAGGCAGTTGAGAAGATAAAGGAAGAAAAGGCGACACTCGTCATCACAGTGGACTGCGGCATCTCCTGCCATGAGGAGATCGATGCCCTTTCGGCGAGCGGAATCGACACAATCGTTACAGATCATCACATTTCAGGCGATGAGGTTCCTTCTGCCGTTGCGGTAATCGATCCCAAGGTACCCTCATCGAAATATCCCTTCGAGCACCTGGCGGGCTGCGGAGTTGCCGCCAAGCTCATCTGGGCGCTGAGGTTCTCAAGGACAAAGTTCTACGGCTCCGCGGTAATCCTTCTCCATGCCCTTCCCGGTCCCGGTGAGAACACCACCACGATCATAGAGGCCGTACAGCTGGAAAACCTGGTGGAGACGGCAAGGGTCGTCGAGGAAATACCGAACGGGGCAGTGGACATGGAGCACAGCAGGCTCGTCACATTCCTGACCCGCTCCCTTCCCATCCTCGTCCTCGATAAGGACCTGGAGCTCAGGGCACTGAGAAACGCCTTCGGAAAAAATGCCGACATCATGCTCTATGACATCAGACCCGACCTGGAGCGGGTGATCCCGCAGACCAGGGGAAAGAGCCTGTTTGACCTTTCAAAGCAGAGCAGGGCAGTGCTGTACGCAGACGGCCATGAGGAACTGGAGACGCTCATCAGCCTCTTCCAGTCCTCATGCACCTATCAGGAGCCGCTGCTAACGAGCGGATATGAAAAAATTCTTGATCTCGTTGCCCTCGGCACCGTTGCAGATCTCATGCCGCTCAGGGATGAGAACAGGATCATGGTGCGTCTGGGCCTCAGACAGCTTTCCGAGCATCCGAGGGAGAGCCTCGTCCAGCTCCTGTCCGCCCAGAACCTGATGGGACGTCCCATATCAACGACTGACATCGGGTGGTACATCACACCCGTGATAAACTCCTCCGGACGCCTTGGATGTCCCCGCGTCGCGGTTGACCTGCTGACAAGCAGCGATCCCGCTGTATGCACCGAGCTGACGAAGAAGCTGATTTCCCTCAATAAGGAGCGACAGAAGCTCGGTGAGGAAACCTACGAGGGCGTGAAGGAGCAGGCGAAGGAAAGTCTTGAGTCCTTCGGCTCCAAGTTCATTCTCATAAAGGATGATTCCCTTCCCCGCGGACTTACGGGCAGCATCGCATCCAAGGTTCTCAGGGATTACTCCCAGGTTCCTGCCGTCATGGTCATGGCTAAGGCCGATGACGGAAGACTCAGCGGCTCGCTCAGGAGCAGGGGAGCCTTCAACTGCAGGGAGTTCCTGTCCCTCTTTTCCGATGAGGTCAGTGATTTCGGCGGACACAAGGCCGCAGGCGGCTTCTCCCTGGATGCGGACAGATTCCCCTCCTTCAGGGCTAAGCTCGAGGAGGAAGTCCTGAAGCTTGACGGGGATGAGGAAAGCGAGGATCTTGTCATCGATGCCCTGATCCCACCCCAGTACATGAACGCCTCCCTGATTAAGATCGTGGAGCTCTTCGAGCCCTACGGGGAGCAGAACATGCCCCTGAACTTCCTCATCGAGCATGCGGAGGTAAAGGACTGCATCTCACTGGGTGAAAACAGGGAGAAGGGGAACCTGAAACTTACGATCAAATACGGCTCCTCTCTCTGGCCATGTCTCTGGTGGAACAGCGGCGATGCATATAAGAAGCGCTTTGAGATCGGGGACCGCGTCACGATCGCCTTCAGACTGGGACGTAACTACTACAGGGGTGTCTCATCCCTCCAGCTGACCGTCGTGGCCCTGGAAAAGGAAGAATGAAGCGAAAAACCTGCAGTGCATGAGTGCTGCAGGTTTGTTTTGACACTGACAGAATGCCATAAAACCGCGTTTTTGATGGTTTTTCCCGCGTTTTTTCCGAATCCCTTTATTGACCGGATCCGGAAAAATATGGATACTCTGAAAAGTAACAGAGAGCCGGTTTAAGGCTTTGGAATAAATAATATTTAACTTTTCCTAATTTTAGCTGAAAAAAATTGACAAATACATAAATCCACCGCATACTGAGCATAATAAAACGAAAAAGGAGTTTGTTATGTTGATTCTTATAGCAGATGCGTTCGACAAAAGCCTTCCGGAAAAGCTTTCGGTTTTCGGTGAAGTAACCGATGATATCGCCCGCCTTGGCGAAGCAGACGTCATCCTTATCAGGAGTAAGACAAAGGCAACCAAAGAGTACATTGACAAGGCCGCTAAGTGCCGCCTGATCATCAGAGGCGGTGTCGGCATGGACAACATCGACCTTGCCTATGCAAAGGAAAAGGGCATTATTGCCACCAATACTCCCAAATCCTCAGCTCCTGCAGTTGCCGAAATGGCTTTCGCCCTCATGCTCTCAACGGCAAGCAAGGTCTGTTTCTACGACAGGACCATGAAAGCAGGTGAGTGGGCAAAGAAGACAAAGAGAAGCGAACTCGGCGGCAAGACTCTTGCCCTGCTCGGACTCGGCAACATAGCAAAGCGTGTGGCAGTTCTCGCCACAGCCTTCGGCATGAAGGTACAGGCATATGACAAGTACGTCACATCAAGTGACCTTGCCGAGCTCAAGCCCACCGTTGAGGATGCCGTCAGGGATGCTGACTACATCTCAATGCACCTCCCGTACACTCCCGAAACCGATAAGATGATCAATGCGGAACTCATTAAGAAGATGGAGAAGAAGCCGGTCATCATCAATACAGGACGCGGTAAGTGCGTCGATGAGCAGGCAGTTGCAGATGCACTCAAGGCCGGAGACCTCACCTGGTTCTGCACCGATGTGTACTCCTCAGAGCCCCCATCAGTCACGGACAACCCGCTCTTCGGCTGTGAGAACGTCACATTCAGCCCCCATGTGGGAGCAAACAGCAATGAGAACCTCCTGAGAATCGGTCAGGAAGTTTACGATACGATAGCAAAACTTAAAGAGGAAGGTAAGATCTGATGAGAAAGAAGAACTATTTCGCAGGCCCCTCCGTGCTTCCCGTGGAAGTACTCGAAGAGATGAGGGAAAACATTGTTGATTATGAAGGAAAGGGACTGTCAATCATCGAGGCAAGCCACAGAGGCGGACTTTTCGAGGAAATGTACGATTCATGTCTTTCCACATTCCGCGAGCTCCTGTCAATTCCCGATGACTACGATGTCTACTTCCTCGGCGGCGGTGCAACCCTTCAGTTCACCATGATCCCGACCAACTTCCTCACACCCGGAAAGGTTGCGGACTACTCCAAGACAGGTACCTGGTCAAACAAGGCTTGTTCCGATGCCCAGAAGCTCGGTAACGTAAACGTGTTCTTCGACGGAAAGTCCTCCAACTTCACGACTCTTCCCGATCCCGCAACGGTTAAGCCCAGTGAGAACTCGGCATATGTTTACCTCTGTGCCAATGAGACAATCGGAGGAATCGAGTGGAAGGATTTCCCCGACACGGGTGACGTACCCCTCATCGCCGACATGTCATCAGACATTCTCTCACGTCCCGTTGACGTGAAGAAGTTCGGCATGATCTACGGCGGCGTTCAGAAGAACCTCGGACCTGCAGGTGCTACCTTCATCATCATGAGGAAGGACATGCTCGAGAGAAGGAATGAGAACCTCACCGCTTACATGGATTACGCACTCCATGCAAAGGAGAAGGGCCTTTACAACACACCTCCCGTATTCTCCATCTGGGGCGTCAAGCTCGTCCTCGAGTGGATTAAGAGAAACGGCGGAGTTGCGGGCATGGATGCGCTTGCCGAGAAGAAGAGCAGCCTCATCTATGATGTCATCGACTCCTCAGACTTCTGGAGAAGCCCCGTTGACAGCCGCTACCGCTCAAGAATGAACATCGTCTTCCGCCTCCCCAGCGAGGAGCTTGAGGCAAAGTTCGTCAAGGAAGCAACTGCTGCCGACATGCTCGGACTCAAGGGCCACAGATCCGTAGGCGGTCTCAGGGCATCCCTCTATAACGCACTCCCGTACGAAGATGTAGTCGCTCTCAGGGACTTCATGCTTGACTTCGAGAAGAAGAACGGATGACGCGTAAGATAGACGAGACAAACAAAACCATCATAAGAAGCCTGAAGGATGGCAGAAAAGCCTATTCCGCGATCGCGGATGAGCTTGGGATCACCGAGAACACGGTAAGAACCCGTGTTAACAAGATGATAGAGGATGGAGTGCTCCAGATCACTGGACTTGTGAACCCGGAATATATCCCATCCTTTCAGGTTGCCATGATGGGCATCAAGGTCAAGACGCTCGATCTCGAGACCAAGGCCAGGGAGCTGACAAAGCTCAGAGGCGTCATCAACTGCGCCGTGGTCACGGGACGATATGACCTTATTCTGCAGATAGAGCTCTGCGACAGTGAGGGCCTTTCCCTGCTTGAGTTCTTTAAGAACGAGCTGAACAGGGTGAAGGACATCACCGAGGTTGAGACCTTCATAGTCTACCAGTCACATAATCTGGTAGTACCGTATCTGCTTTAGAACAGACAGGGGAATTGCAAATGCACTTCCCCTGTTTTATAATTTCAGCCATGAATGACAGCGATCTGATTGAAATGATTGAAAAAAGAATAGAGGGTGAGGAAGTCTTTCATGGAAAGCTCCTCCACGTATTTCACGATAAAGTACTGCTTCCCAACGGCCACGAGGGCGGCCGCGACCTGATAAGGCACCTGGGTGCCGTGTGTGTCGTCCCCCTTACCGATGACGGCTGTGTCATCATGGAGCGCCAGTTCCGCTATCCCATGGATGAGGTCATCTGGGAGATCCCGGCAGGCAAGCTGGACAGTAAGGATGAGGACAGGCTTCTGGCCGCAAAGCGTGAGCTTTCTGAGGAAACGGGTTACTCCGCAAAGGAGTGGATAAGCCTTGGAGTACTCTATCCCACACCCGCCTACAGCGATGAGAAGATCTGGATTTATCTTGCAAAGGGACTGGAGAAGGGTAACGTCCACCTGGATGAGGATGAGTTCATCGGTGTGGAGATAATCCCCCTGGAGAAGCTCCTCGACATGGTCATGGACGGTGAAATCACCGATGCCAAGACCCAGCTGTCCCTGCTTAAGGCAGCACGCTATATCTCCTTGAACGAAAAGGCCTGAAAAGTGTAAAACTTCTTCCGTGAGAGAAGAACGACTTGGTAATGAAAACATACTGAAGCTTGTGGTCGCAATGGCACTGCCTGCCATGATGACCATGGCATTTCAGGCCCTGTACAATGCCTTTGACAGCATTTTCATATCGCGGTGGTCAAGCTTTGACTTTGCCGCGATTTCCATAACTCAGCCCGTGATATCCATTTCCCTTGCGATAGGGACCGGTGTTGCCACCGGTATGGGTGCCCTTGTGAGCCGGTATCTAGGAGCAGGGGAGAGAAGACGGGGCTCGGCCGCGATGTATGCCGGTCTCATCATGTTAAGCTTTCTGGCACTGCTGCTGACCCTCCTGCCGCTTATCTTTTCAAAAGCCTTCATGGCGGCCTTCACTTCCGACGGTAACGGAATATTTCAGGGTGCCTCCTACCTCAGGATAGTTGCACTGGCCTTTCCCTTTGCCTTTTCCGCCTTCTTCTTTTCCTTTGCCTTCAGCTCCCATGCCCACTCTGCCCATGCAATGGTCATACAGAGTATCGGTGCGGTTCTCAACATAATTCTCGATTCCATCTTCATATTCACCCTCGGTCTCGGAGCCAGGGGGGCTGCCCTGGCAACACTCATCGGCCATGTCGCATCGGCCCTGACGGGACTTGTGCTCTACCTCCGCTCCGATCTCCTGAGACCGGAAAAGAGTCCCCTTGCCGATAACGTGAAGGGGATCATCACCGTGGCGCTTCCATCCATGATGATCGCGGCGGCAGGCTCGATCACGGGCCTGGTGCTGAACCGTCTCGTCCTCTCCTATGGCATGGATGCCATGGCAATTTACTCCATGTACCTGAAGCTTGAATCCTTCATGTTTCTTGCGTCCCAGGGAATCGGATCGGCCCTGATCGTCATAGTTTCCTTCAACTACGGAGCAGGGCAGTGGGACAGGGTGAGGAAGGCTTACTTCGTATCCCTTTTCCTGGCCTGGAGTGTGATGCTTTTAGGCTTTCTCTTCTTCCAGACGTGCACCCATGCGCTGGTCGGTCTATTCACATCCGATCCCGCCCTTACGGAGGCGGGAGTGAAGGCCTTCCGACTCATCTCCTTCTGCTTCCTGCTGACGGCTCCCAACATAATGACATCCTCCCTCCTGCAGGGACTCGGAAGGGGAAAGGGAAGCCTCGTTCTCACGATGATGAGGTTCTTTCTATTCCTCATTCCCGCAGCCTTCATCCTCAACGCCCTCTTCGGTCTTTCAGGCCTCTATCTGAGCTATTTCGCGGCCGATGTGCTCGTCCTGATTCCCGTCATAACCATGGCTTCGGGGGCCCTGAAGGGTCAAAAAACCTCCGCAGGGATTTAATTGGCTTCAACAGAAGCGGATATGATGGTATACTCATAACCTGAAGGAGTATTATTTTATGGCTGATTTATCTGCTTCTTATATGGGTATAAAGCTCAGAAACCCCATCATCGTCGCTTCCGGACCCAAGACGGGAAGCATTGAAAACCTGATAAAATGTGAGGAAAACGGCGCAGGTGCCGTCGTGCTCAAATCAATATTCGAAGAACAGATCGAGACTGAGGTCGGAAAACAGCTTGCCGAGCACTCAGCCTACCTTGATTACTCAGACTTTTCCGAGTACTTCCAGAATGTGGAAAAGGACTACTATCTTGAACAGTATCTCTCCCTGCTGAAAGGTGCAAAGGAGAAGCTTTCCATTCCCGTCATCGCTTCCATCAACTGCTCTGACCTCTCAACCTGGCAGGAGTATGTATTTTCATTCGAAAAGGCCGGTGCCGATGGCTTCGAGCTCAACTACTATCCGCTTGCCCAGGACAGGAATGTCTCCGGCGAGGATGTGGACAAGGCCCTGTTCCGCTTTGCGAAGAAGATCAGGAAGAGCACGTCCCTTCCCGTTTCCATCAAGCTGGGTTACAAGTATTCCTCAACCGCAAACATAATCGCGGAGCTGGATAAGATCGGCATCAACGCTCTGGTGCTCTTCAACAGATTCTTCCGCCCCGACATCAATATCGAAAAGGAAGCAATGACCCATTCCCAGCCCCTTTCCGGTGCTGATGAGTATGCAGAGTCCCTCCGCTGGATCGCCCTGATGAGCAATGAAGTGAAGTGTGACCTGGCTGCCAGCACGGGTGTCCACTCCGGTGAAACAGCCATCAAGCTCCTGCTTGCAGGCGCAGCCGCCTGTGAGGTATGCACCGCATATCTCAGGAATGAGGGCTCGATTAAGGCAATGTGCTCATTCATTTCAGACTGGATGGACAGAAAGGGATATGCTTCCGTTTCCGACTTCAGGGGTAAGATGGCCCAGGAGAGGATGGAGGATGGATCGGCCTGGGAGCGCACCCAGTACATGAAGACCCTTATCAACGGAGGTCTCTGATGGTCGATTACGAAAAGTACAGGGACATCGCCCCTTACCAGGGAGAGGATGTCAGGGCCGCTGTTGAGAGGATCTCAAAGCATCCCGAACTCCTCTATGCCTTCGCATGTGCCATATACAAGGGTGAGGGTGCTGAAGTCGAGTCACAGCGAATGGGACTTGTGAAGTACGTCCTCGAGGTACTGAAGACCGTTGGAAGCTACGATGACTTCCAGCATAAGATCACATCGGCACTGCTTTTAAAGAACGTCATTGATCGTTCGATGCAGAGCTTCACCGTCAGCGGTGCCGAGAAGATTGATCCGTCAAAGAGCTATCTCTTCATTTCCAACCACCGGGACATCGTCCTTGACTGTGCCCTGCTTGACTACGCCCTTTATGAAAGGGAGCTGCCCCTCTGTGAGATGGCAATCGGTGACAATCTCTTAAAGCACCAGTTCCTGCTTGATCTCTTCAAGCTCAACGGCGCCATCATCGTCAAGAGGGACCTTCCGATGAGGGAGAAGTACATTGAGACCGTAAGGCTCTCCGAGTACTTCTACAGTACGCTTCAGGGCGGCAAGAACATCTGGATCGCACAGAAGAGCGGAAGAAGCAAGGATGGCCTTGACATGACCCATCCTGCCATCATCAAGATGCTCTATCTTGGCCCCAAGAAGGATAAGATTTCCTTTGCCGAGGTCATAAAGAACTGTCACATCATGCCTGTGGCCATAAGCTATGAGGATGACCCCAACACCATCAATAAGGCACGTGAGGAGGTTGCAACCGCCGTCAAGGGTGAATATAACAAGCGTCCGATGGAAGATGTCATCTCAATGGTAAAGGGCCTCAGGGAGTGGAAGGGCAACGTACACCTTTCCTTCGGTGATGTCATCGACGGCGAATACAATTCAGCTGAGGATGTGGCAGCCGAGGTCGACAGACAGATTCACTCCATCTACCGTCTCTGGCCCAACAACTGGTTCAGCTATGATTACCTCAAAGGCAGCGATGAGCACAGGGCCGAGTATGAGGGCTTTGACTCAGATGCATTCCTTGCATCCATAAAGCATCTCTCTCCCGAGGTTAAATCCTTCGTCCTCAATTCCTACGCAAATCCCGTAAGGGCCAGGCTTGGCGAAGTATAAGGAAAGCCCGTGAGAAAGCTCCTGTTTCTCATTCTTATCATACTCCCCCTTATTTCCTGTGAGGGGGAGGGTTTTTCTGCCGAGAACGTCCGTCTTTTCCATGAAGCGGAGTTCACTGACGGGGTGAAGACCTCTGAGGCGATGTACTTCTCGCTTACCCTCTCTGCAGATGACAGGTATGAGCTGAAGCTCACATCTCCTGACGGTTCCCTTTCATTCACGTCCTCCCTGAAAAAGGACGGTGCGTATTATGAGAGCGAGGCGCTGAAGATAACGTCTTATTCCGCCCTGCCTGAGGGTGAATACAGCTACTCTGTCATAAACGAAAGGGGAGAGGAGATAAGGGGAAGCGTGGTGCTTGACTATCCCACGCCGTATCCTGCCTCCGGCACTGACGATGAGACGGTATCATCATACAGGGCATATATCGGCCCTGATCTCATCGCGGAAGGTCATGATCCATCCATCCTTCCTGAGGGAACCGACAGGGTGACCCTGATCACCACCGACTCCCGTCAGAACAGGGTGCTTACAACAATTTCTATTTAGTCCTTCCCACCATCTTTCTGAGTTCTTCCTCTTCCAGCGTGACTATGAATGTCCTGCCATGGGGACAGGCCGGGTTTTCCAGCTCAAAGACCTTCTCCAGAAGGGCCTGGGCACTGTAAGCATCCACTTCATCACCGGCCTTTATGGCGGCCCTGCACGCCACTACCGCGTAAAGCGCGCTTTCAAGCTCGCTGTCACTTCCTGCCTTTGTGCCTATGAGTTCTATGAGCTCCTTCTCGAAGGGACGGGCCAGGGCCGGGAGTGCGGAGAGGGACCACTCCCTGTCTCCGGTTCTTGATATCATGATGCCGAACTGGGTGTATACGTCACTGTGGGAGAGCAGGAAGTCATCCATATCCGGTGAAACCTCGAACGGGATCGGAATGAGGAGCTTCTGGACGGTCTTCTGAGCCCTCAGCTCATCAAAGATTACCCTTTCATGGGCCGCATGCTGGTCAACTAGATAGAGTCTTCCGTCGTACTCGCAGATGAGAAATAGACGGAATGCCTGTCCGATGTACCTGATTTCCTTCCTGCTTTCAGGCTTCCATACTTCCTCCTTACTCTCCGCACTCTGGCGGATTGCAGGCTTTACCGAGGATATTTCCCGGGCCTTCTCAAGCCAGTCCCGGTTCTTGGGCCTTGCATCCTCAGCAGGTCTGTAGGATGAGCGCCTTGATTCAACGCTTTCACCCCTGTCATCGGGAGCGCTCCGCTCATAGATGAACTCCCTGTCCTGGAAGCTTGTCTTCCTCTCAGCGGGGATTAGCTCTGGCTGCTCGGCCTTAATCGCCGGTATGGCCTTTGGAAGTCCGTCGGCTATCATGGAGGAGAGGGCATGGTGTACCGCCGCCCTGTTACGGAGCTTAACTTCCTTCTTTGCCGGGTGGATGTTGAAGTCCACAAGCTCGGGATCCTCATCGATGAAGATGACTGAGTAGGGGAAGGAGCCGCCCGGAAGCGATTCCCCGTATCCGAAGGAGACTGCCTGAACGAGGGAGTACTCCTCAACGGCCCTGGAGTTGACATAGATTTTTATCTTTGACCTGTCACTCCTGTGGAGGGAGGGAAGGGAGGTAACTGCCTTTATGGTGAAAACGGCATCCTTTGTTTCCAGGTATGTGAACTCTGACCTGATCAGGCGCTCATCGATCGTCATTATATCCAGCACCCGGTCCTTCAGGGTCTTCCTGACGGGAAGATCGATCTTCAGTGCACCGTTTGCATAGTATCGGAAGTGTATCTGATAAAAAGGCATCGCCTTTGAAAGGAAGGTGTTCCTGATGAGCTGTGCCTCGCTCTGGTCGCGCTTGAGAAAGGCACGCCTTGCGGGAAGCTGGGCAAAGAGGTTCTGGCTTGTGACGACAGTCCCCCTCTCCGTCCCTCCCTTTGTAAGGTTTCCCTCCGTTGAGTTGTCGCAGGTATAGGTCCATCCGCCGGAGGAAATACTAAGGGTGCTTACGGCCGCGATGGAGTAGAGCGCTTCACCCCTGAAGCCCATCGTGGAAAGGTGGTACAGGTCATCGAGCGTGGCGATCTTGCTGGTGGCATGGGGCTTTACGGTGAGGGGAAGGTCCTCCTTTGAGATTCCGGAGCCGTTGTCGCTCACGCTGAGATACTCCGAGCCGCCGCCCCTTACGTCCACCGTTATTTCAGTGGGGCCTGCATCAATTGCATTGTCGATAAGCTCCCTGGCGATTGCCGCGGGACGGTCTATAACCTCGCCTGCCGCAATGCGGGATGCGACCAGGCTGTCCAGTACTCTGATTTGTGCCATATTTCAATGATATACCAAAAAACAAAGAAAATCCTCACCATCGGTGAGGATCATAGCAGTTACGCATGAAATCAAAGCTTTTCCACCGTGCTGAAAGGAAACTGTTGATTTATGTATTATATTATTCCATAATACAGTCATGAAGTATGAAGATCTGCCTGAATTCGCAAGACCTTACAAGAAAAAAGGGTAT
>JALEVV010000089.1 GCA_022788185.1 Spirochaetales bacterium
GATGATCTTGATGGAGTTCTTGTTTGCACCGACAGTACCATCGGAACCGAGACCGTAGAACATGCAGCTTACGACACCTGCGGGAGTAACGTCGATGGACTCGTTGACAGGAATTGACTTGTGAGTGACATCATCGTTGATACCGACCGTGAAGCCGTGGAATGCATCCTTGGTTGCGAGGAAGTCGAAGACTGCCTTTGCGTGTGAAGGTGTGAAGTCCTTGGAAGAGAGACCGTAGCGGCCGCCGATGACCTTGATACCCTTTCTGCCCTGGTTGTCAAGAGCTGCGACGACATCGAGGAAGAGAGGCTCACCGAGTGAACCGGGCTCCTTGGTTCTGTCCATGACTGCGATTCTTTCGACTGAAGCGGGGATTGCGCTGACGAAAGCTTCTGCGCTGAACGGGCGATAGAGGCGGACCTTTACGAGACCGACCTTGCCGCCTCTTGCGTTGATGTACTTGACTGCCCACTCGAATGTGTCAGCTGCGGAACCCATGACGATGACGATGTCAGTTGCATCGGGTGCGCCGACATAGTCGAAGAGGTGGTACTGGCGGCCTGTGATACCTGCGACCTTGTCCATGTACTCCTGTACGATTCCGGGAACTGCGTCATAGTACTTGTTGGAAGACTCACGGCCCTGGAAGTAAACGTCTTCGTTCTGTGCGGCAACGTGAATCTGGGGATGCTCAGGGCGCTGTGCGCGTGAGCGGAACTTTGCGATGAGCTTCTCATCGACAAGAGTCCTGATATCATCGTAGGAGATCTCCTCAACCTTCTGGATCTCGTGAGAGGTTCTGAAGCCGTCGAAGAAGTTAAGGAAAGGAACATCGCTCTTCAGTGTTGAAAGATGAGCGACAAGAGCCATATCCATTGTCTCCTGGATTGAAGATGCACATGTCATTGCGAAACCGGTCTGGCGGCATGCCATTACGTCTGAATGGTCACCGAAGATTGAGAGTGACTGTGCAGCAAGTGAACGGGCTGAAACATGGAAGACTGCAGGGAGCATCTCACCGGCGATCTTATACATGTTCGGGATCATGAGAAGAAGACCCTGAGAAGCAGTGAAGGTCGTTGTCAGGGCGCCTGCCACGAGTGAACCGTGAACGGCACCGGCAGCACCGGCTTCAGACTGCATTTCCATTACGTCTACCTTTCTGCCCCAAAGGTTCTCTCTTCCCATTGAAGCCCACTGTTCTGAATACTCAGCCATCGGGGAGGAAGGTGTGATGGGGTAGATAGCTGCGACATCGCTAAATGCATAAGCGATATGAGCAGCAGCGGTGTTACCGTCGATAGTAACAAACTTTTTAGCCATTGTTTTCTCCATTTGCATTTGGATTTGCGGTTACCCGCAGTTGATTAATTAATCGGCTTAAGTGCCCTTAAGCCAACTAAAATAATAACTCAGTAAAATATGCATTTCAAGATTATCAGCCCAAAAAGGTCATTGTTTGAAGCTGTTTCACTCTTTTGGATTATTCCGTCACCCGGATCATATAAACCGTTTTTCCGTGGACAACAGGACAGCTTTTATTGATAATGATTTTATGTTTAGCGCTATAAGATTTTACTGGGATATACTATACTATCTTCTGACGACCATAGGAATGTGGAAGGTCTTCGGAAAGTGCGGTGCGAAAAAATGGCATGCACTCATTCCGGCATACAGGTTTTACGTTCTGGCAGTGTGTGCGGACAGGAAGGATACGGGAAGGATCTGGTTCCTTCTCGACATTGCGAACATTGCGGTATCGATGGCAGGCATCTTCACGATAGCCATCCTTAATCTCACAGGGGCCTGGAGTTATGCAATACAGATCCTGATATTTGCAATCGGAATTACCGAACAGCTTTTCATCATAAAAATTTATGCAAGTCTCTGTGATATGTTCTCAAGGAAGAAGTGGTGGGTGGTCTTCTTCATATTCAATATTCCCGTAATCTTCATCTGGGGCATTTCCGGGAAGTTCAGGCCGAATAGTACCATTCAGGACAGGGTCATCAGGGCTGCGGCCCTCACCAACCGAAATGTTGAGGAAAAGGATGAAGGTCTTACCATAAACAACAGGAAGAGGACGGTTAAATCCGTTGCGGGAACAAAAGTCCTTCTGAGGGACATACACATGCACATCGCCCCCGGCCGCATGGTTCTCCTGCTCGGTGGCTCAGGTGCGGGAAAGACCACCTTTTTAAATGCGGTCACCGGCTTTGAGAAGGCCGATGCCTCCATCACCCTGAACGGAAAGGATGTTTACAAGGACTTTGAGGAAATGAAGTA
This sequence comes from Spirochaetales bacterium, assembly GCA_022788185.1. Classification (GTDB taxonomy): domain Bacteria; phylum Spirochaetota; class Spirochaetia; order Sphaerochaetales; family Sphaerochaetaceae; genus Bullifex. Next base: position 2,287 of record JALEVV010000089.1, read on the forward strand.
TGATATAGGCTTCGTGCCTCAGATGGATCTCATCAGGTACAACGACTCAGTCCTCATGACGGTATCGGACTCGGCAAAGCTCAAGCTTCCGGCCTCAATGAGAAAGGAAGACCTGAACTCCAAGATTTCTGAGGTCATGAACATCTTCGGACTTAAGGCCGTTCAGAACAACATCGTTTCAAAGCAGTCAGGAGGACAGAAGAAGCGTATTTCAATCGCGACCGAGTTCATCGCCGATCCCTATCTCTTCATTCTTGATGAACCAGACTCGGGTCTTGACGGGGTTCTTGCAAGGGATCTCATGAGAAGGCTTCATGAGATCTCAAGGGAAGGCAGGATCGTGATCGTCATCACCCACTCCCCCGACCGTGTGGCCGATTTCTTCGATGACATCATCATCCTGGCAAAGGATGCGGAAAGGACGGGAAGACTCGTCTTCTGCGGGGAAATCGAGAAGGCACGCACCTTCTTCGGCACTAATACCATGGAAGAGATGGTCCGCATGATCAACAGGAAGGAAGAAGGCGGAGAAGGCATGGCAGATGAACTCATCGAGAAGTTCGGGAGGGAAAACAGTGAAAACTGACAGAAGAGGATATTTCAGACAGATTCCCATATACCTGGGTAAGTTCTTCAGGATGTTCGTCTACATGGATGACTGGAAGATGGTTCCGATGGCCGCACTCATTGCAGGCCTTGTCTCCTTTGCCGTGGGAAAGGATCTGTTCGTCAGCATGGAAGGAACCCTCAAGGGGTCGCTGGCACTTACCTGCGTGTGTATCTGGAACGGCTTTTTCAACTCGATCCAGTCTGTGTGCCGTGAACGTCAGATCGTCAAGAGGGAACACAGGGCGGGCATGAAGATTACTTCATACATTACCGCACACATGATCTACCAGGCATTTCTCTGTCTGATGCAGGCCCTTATCACGCTGGCAGTGTGCAGGATCACAAAAATTCACATGCCCTCCTCCGGACTAATCACACCGTTCTTCTACGTGGACATAACGATTGCCTTCTTCCTCATCACCTTCTCTGCCGACATGACCTCGCTCCTGATTTCATGCATGGCCAGGAACACGACGGCGGCAATGACCGTGATGCCCTTCATCCTGATCTTCGAACTCCTGTTCTCAGGAGGAGTGTTCGCACTGACTCCGACAACGGAAGTAATCTCATACTTCACGATTGCAAAGTGGGGCATGTGCGCTATATGCGCGCTCGGCGGCTACAACTCACTGCCAATGACCTCGATCTGGAAGCAGATATCGAAGCTGCAGGATTATGAATATGAGGGCATGCAGCCTGTCAGGCTCTTGGTCGAGACGATGGAGAGGGAGAACAGGGTTGATGAATTCTGCCTGAAGACAGCTGCGAGCAACTTCAATCCGGACTATGTCTCCACCTCATCGAACCTGGCTGGCTGCTGGCTGATCCTGCTTATCTTCGTTGTTGTATTTGCACTGCTATCAATGCTCGTGCTTACTGGAATCGACTCCGACAGGAGGTGATTCAACTATTGACCGTCTTAAGGAAATCTGCCTTTCATCATCCGTTTCCTTCAGGGAAATCGATATGATTGCCAGACGGGATATCGGCCCCGTGATCCGCTATCCCAAGTCAGATCTCGTCGACTTTCCCTGCACGGTGGGAAAAGACGGTATGGTCACTCTCCATCTTTACTGCCCCGGTGCAGATTCCGTGACGGTGGATGCTCCGGGAACAGCCCTTTCCCTTGAAAAACACGGAGAGTACTTTGACGGGGAGTTTTTCCCCGGAAACGGATTCATCCCGCTGGACATTAAGGTGGACGGCGTAAGTGTGCTTCTGAAAAACCTTCCCATAGGCTTCGGCAGCAACCATCCCATTAACTTTCTGGAGCTTCCCGAACCCGATCAGGTAATTGGAAATGGCAAATGTCCTCACGGAACTGTTGCCATGGAGTATCTGGACAGCCGGATCACGGGAAAGCTTGAGCGGCTTTTCGTATACCTTCCCCCTGACTACGGAGTATCGGAAAAACGGTATCCCGTACTGTATCTTCAGCACGGCCATGGGGAGAATGAGACAGTCTGGGTCTCTCAGGGTAAGGCCAACTTTATCTTTGACAGCCTTATTGCGGAAGGATTGGCATCACCTGCCATAGTCGTCATGGCAAACGGGATGGAGAATTATGACCTGGGGGATGAGCTGTATGTAGGTGCTCTCGACCACTTTGAAACCTTCCTGATTTCAGAGATCATTCCCTTTATTGAGTCCAAGTACTGCACTTTCACGGACCGTGACCACAGGGCAATGGCTGGGCTTTCCATGGGAAGCCTGCAGACATCACTCATCACGATCCATCATCCGGAACTGTTTGCTTACGCGGGTATTTTCAGCGGCTTTGTCCAGGACATTGTCAATGGTTCCGAAAAACACGTTTCAAAGGAAAACCTTACCAGGTGGACATCGGAGCTGAAACTAATCTTCCGTGCGATCGGCAGGGATGATCCCTTCATCGAGTACTTCGAATCAGACAGTGCACTTCTTGAGCCTTACGGCGGCAGTCAGGTGGTTAAGTATTACGAAGGAGCCCATGAGTGGAAGGTCTGGCGGCACTGCCTTCATGACTTCCTGATGATGGTCTTCCGCTGAAAAAGAAAACCTGCAGTACCCGGTATCACGGGACTGCAGGCAGGTCTAAGGAGAAATATATCAATAGCCGAGCTGACACATCGCATCAGCAACTTTTTTGAAACCTGCAATATTCGCACCCTTCACGTAGTTGATGTAGCCATCGTCCTCGCGTCCTTCCCTCACGCAGGAAGCGTGGATGCTGGACATGATGTGCTTAAGGCGCTCATCAACTTCCTCAGCCCTCCAGGAGAGGTGCTGTGCGTTCTGGCTCATTTCAAGACCCGATACTGCCACACCGCCTGCGTTTGCGGCCTTGCCCGGTGCGAACGGGATTTTCTCACCGATAAGGTATGAAGCGGCATCGGCGGTCACGCCCATGTTGGAGGTCTCAACCACATACTTCACGCCGTTTGCGACCAGAGCCTTCGCATCATCAAGGTTAAGCTCATTCTGGATTGCACAGGGGAATGCCATGTCAACCTTCACTTCCCAGGGCTTTTTGCCGGGCACGAACACTGCACCGAACTTCTCGGCATAGGGGCGCACGACATCGTTGTTACTTGCCCTGAGCTGGAGCATGTATGCCCACTTCTCCGGTGTGCTGATTCCTTCCTCATCAAGGATGTAGCCGTCAGGTCCTGAAATCGTGACAACCTTTGCACCGAGCTGAGAAGCCTTCATGACGGCACCCCAGGCCACGTTGCCGAAACCTGAAATGGCAATGCGCTTTCCTTCGAAGGAATCGCCATGGGCCTTCAGCATCTCATTTGCGAAGTACATTGTGCCGAAGCCTGTTGCCTCAGGACGGACGAGGGATCCGCCGAAGTTGAGTCCCTTGCCGGTGAGAACGCCCGTGTTCTCATCGCGGAGACGCTTG
>JALEVV010000033.1 GCA_022788185.1 Spirochaetales bacterium
TGAGGAAATACGCTGAAGGTGGCAGGAGGCACTCCTGGAAGACAACAGGACCCTTGAGGCCAAGGATAAACTTAACAGGCAGCTCAATGCCGAAGCAAATGGACGGAAGGAATCCGGATGATGTTGGACACAGACAGACTGACAATGCAGACTCAAAGGCTGCGATACTCAGTTCAATCGAGAAGATCCAGAATGCAGTGAAGGCCCGGGAAGAGCTCTCTGACATCCTTTCGATCGGCAATCCATCCCAGAAGAGAACCAAGCTGGAAGACTGGTCAAAGTTATATTCATCAGTGGGGATCTCCCAGCTCGCCAGGTTCGCCAGGACCGTGACGAACCGAATGGACTGCATGGTTTCAAGGGCCACCTTCCACATCAGCAGCGGGAAAATCGAGGGTGTGAACAGCTTCATAAAGGCTCTGAGGAGAAGTGGCTTCGGCTACCAGGACTTCGATTATTTCGCTTATCTGATCTGGGAACAGACCCATAAGGATTCCCTGTATGGAAAGCCGACAGACGGAAGCTCAGGCAGACATTATTCAAGGAAGAATCCCTACAACCAGAAGCGTCTGAAGCAGACTATCTTCAGGCTTCCTGATGACGGTAATAAGAAGGCCGTATGACCTCCGGATTTTAGATCCCAAAATTTCCTGCTGTTTTATTCTTCCACAGGCATTGCCATTGTTTTTTTGATGTTGTCGATATGGGTTCTCATGGCATTGACCGCCCTTTCGGGATTGCGGGCCTTTAGGGCAAGGATTATCTCATGCATTTCGCTGAGGGTGGCATTTGCTCTCTTGTGGTATGTAATGTTTGAGATCTGGATGCGTTTGATGATGGAAGAGAAGGAATTTATGGTCTCTGCAACCATCGAGTTGGATGAAGCGGCATAGATTTCACTGTGCATTTTTCCGTCAAGATCATATATCAGACTTCGTACCTGATCTTCCGGCTGGATTGAGAGGAGGGCAACCACCTGATTATATTCCTTCAGAAGGGAGTCTATTATCTTCTCATCGATTGTTTCAACGGCCCGTTCTATGGCATAGCACTCCAGCAGGCAACGGAGGTCGCAGACATCTTTTCCCTGTTCGATTGAAAGACTTTTTACCAGTGTGCCTACCTGTGGCTTTGACTCCAGCATTCCCTCCTGGGCAAGCCGTGATACAGCCTTCCTTACGGGATCACGGCTTACTCCGTATCTGGCAGCCAGCTTTGTTTCGGACAGTTTCTCGCCGGGTTTGAAGAAGAGAGTGACAATGTCATTTTTCATTTTCTCATACACAACATCCGCAGATGTCGCTTTCCTGATGTTATCGCTGATCTCCATTCCCCGGCTCCAATACATGTGTTTTTAACGCTTATTATAACTCAAGTGTAGTTTTTGCACACTTAATTTCCTTACCATTTTCGGGTTATCAGATTTCTGTTTTCATCAAAGCACAGGGAATAAGGACCTTCCTCAAGTGACAGTCCCTTGCCGGTTGCTTCATCAATCATGGACTCTGAAACCTCAATCAGGTCTAGCCTGAGGGTGTTCTTTATCCGCACGATTCTCAGTCTTTCATAGTCCACATCCGGGCAGGTCTTTATACCTGTTCTTATTGCATCGTAATCATCTGCCATGATTAGAGGAACCATACCCCCTTTTACGGTTCTTGCAGTAAGGAAATTGGGGTAGGTCTTTTCCCTGTCCATTTTCCTGAAGGCCCTTTCCGTGGAGATGTCTGCAAGGCCGAACCCTGCGGCATTACCATCGGACTCTTCCGTCAGGTCAAGGACGGCAAGCCGTTTGATGAAAGACTTTGGGAGCATGTGTTCTGACGTGAACCTCTGAATTATATTGCAGTCCATCCCCGTACCGGTTATATTTTTGCCGAATTCATCCACTATCAGGAGATCAATATTGTCAAACGGTATTGATGGCAGGAGTGCCTTGGCTCTTTCAAGCAGTTCCGGTTCCCTGTCCATTATCTCATCCATGGGAATAGCTTCAATGAAGCATGGATCATCATATGAGTTCTCAATGATGCCCAGGGAGAAAAGGACATTGGAATGGTCCCTGAATACTCTGCCTATTTTCTCCAGATTAGTGCCCATATTCGCCATCCCCTGATAGTGACAGTAATCGGCACCTTTCTGTTTTCCAAGTCCAATCACGCACATCTTTACCATCCCGCTTTCGTATTTTCCCCTGAATGAGCAGTGTGGCTTTATTCTTGCAATAGTGACCGTATAATCTGCTCCTGCAGCATTTTTATCCATGTTGACCGGAACCCCGTCTTCGGTCTCTCCGATGATGACGGTTTCCATTGATGAACGTATTTCAGCTTTGGTGTATTCCTCAGTGACTCCGAGGTGCTCAAGGATTCTCCTCTGATTTTCGGCAACGGCTCCGCCATGGCTTCCCATGGCAGGGACTATGAATACGGCCGCTCCATGATCCCTGAGGACGGAAACCATGGTCTTTGCAATTTCAGCAATGTGTGAAATACCTCTGCTGCCTACGGCAAGTGCAACTGTCTTCCCGGAGATTTTTTCTATCCCTTTAACGGAAGAGACTGTATCCCTGATCCTATCTTCAATGTTCCTGATGTGTTCAGTGCTGAAGCTCTGTCTGCAGAGGAACATCTTTGGTATTTTCACGTCTTTGAGGATCTCTTCATAGACCGGATTCATTCCTTGGCTTCTCCTTTATTTGATTTTCTTGCCCTTGAAATCACGGTGGATGCTATGACTGCAACAGCTACAAGGATGAAGAACATTGCAACCGGGCGATGCAGGAAGATTGAGGCACTTCCGTTACCAAGCTTGATTGCCCTTCTGAATTCACCTTCAAACATCGACCCCAGAACCAGCCCAAGCACTATGGGGGCCATCGGGAAGCCTCCTCTGGTCATTACGAATCCGATAAGCCCGAAAAAGAGTGTAAGAAGCACATCAAAGAATGATCCTCTGATGGCATAGGAACCAACAAGGGCAAGCATGACCAGGATGGAATTGAGTATATTCACGGGTACATTGAGCGTCTTTACGAAAAGCTTGATGCCGAATACCTGGAGTAGGACCATAAAGATCGTGGCAACGAAGACCATAGTGAATATGCCCGATACGATCGAAGGCTTTTCACTGAACAGGGTAGGGCCCGGTGTGATTCCATGAATCATCAACCCACCCAGCAGGACGGCAGTGACGCTGTCACCGGGTATGGAAAGAGTGAGCATGGGGATAAGTGCTCCTCCGCATACACCGTTGTTCGATGCTTCAGATGCAATGACTCCGTCAGGGTTTCCCTTACCAAACGTATCAGGTTCCTTTGAGAATCTTTTTGCCTGATCGTAGGAAAGGAAGGCCGCTATGTTTCCGCCTGCTGCGGGGATGATGCCTATGAAGGTTCCGATGAGTGCGGAACGTATGATGTTGAACTTTCGTTTCCACTGTTCTCTGAACGGAGGAACGATATTCCTGATGGTAAGGTCCTTACCGCTGATCTTCTCATTGTCCTTATCCATGCAACTGTTTATGATCTGCGGAATTGAATAGAGACCAATCAGAGCTGCAACCGTACTGATTCCGCTCATCAGATTGACAGAGCCGAAGGTGAATCTCATATCGCCCCAGATCGGGTCGATTCCCACGAATGAGAGTGTTACTCCCAGGAGTCCCGATATGAGTCCCTTTACGACGGATTTTCCCGACACAGCCGCAATGATCGAAAGTCCGAAGAAGGCCAGTGCGGCATATTCCGGTGATCCGAAACCGGTACAGATTCTTGCAAGCAGTGGCGCTATGGTACAGAGCAGCAGCCAGCTTATGATGGATCCCCAGCCTGATGAAAATGTGGCCCATCCAAGTGCCCTTGCTGCCAGTCCGTTTTTAGTCATGGGATAGCCGTCAAGACTTGTGACGACCGATGAAGGTGTGCCCGGAATGTTTATCAGGATTGCTGATATTGCTCCTCCGGCAATGCCTCCGATGTATACACCTATCAATGTGCCAATTGCGGTGACCTCGCTCATTGAGAAGGTCAGGGGTATTATCAGGGCAACACCCATCGTGGCGCTTAATCCGGGAAGCGCACCGAAAATGAGGCCTACAGCCACACCGAGCAATACCCAGAGCAGACCTGCAGGATTAGTGAATACGTTGACAATTCCAGCAATAACAGTTTCAAATGTCATCTTCAAATCCTCCTAAAACAGCATGCTTAACAGTGGTTCGGGAAAATCGACGCTGAAGAGAAAGCCGAATATCAGATAAATGGCCGCAGTTGCTCCAACGCTTACCGCAAACGCCTTAAGCCAGGAACAATCTTTCCATCTCAGTATCTTGGCTTCGACCGTGATGAACAGCAGTGAGCTGATGGCAAAGCCTGTTACATTCCAGAGAGCCGCATATACGATAATCAGGGCAAGGGTAAGAAGTTTGATGGGGTGAAGCCTTTCAAATGATTCCCCTGACTCATTATGCTGTCTTACTGCCTGAATGATGTTTGAAATCAGTTTCGCGGCGCAAAGGATGATCATGACAGCAATTATTCCTTTGGGAAATGTCATGGACTTCATTCCATTGACTTTGAGTGATTTGGCACTCATTGCTACTTTGAACAGATATGAGAAGACACAGATGAATAGTACATATACAAAGTTCTCATATGTTTTTTCCGTTTTTTCATTTGCCATTCGGTTTTATCTCCATTAAGAGAGGTGAGTCATCCTGAGGATGACCCACCAGGTTTGATGTTCAGTTCGTGAATATCTCTTTACTTGCCTTCTCCAGGCCGTTATAGATGTCTGTGATGTAAGCATCGAAATCATCACCTGAAAGAACATTCAGCTGGATTCCGACACCAGCGGCAAACTCCTTATACTCATCGGAGTTGATAACGTTGGTAAACATTTCAACAATCTTGGCCTCAACTTTGGGATCAATGTTTTTCGGGCCCATGAGGTACGCCATCTGCTGGATATTGCCAAGGCGGAACACGTCATATCCGAGAGACTCAAATGTCGGGACTTCCGGAAGGATTGTTATACCTTCCCTGTTGAATACGCCCACAATCTTAAGCTCGCCGCCTTTTACCTGTGCAATGGTTTCTGAAGGCTTGAGAACGCCGCAGTCCACATGTCCGCCGATGAGTTCGGCAACAACTCTTGATCCACCGTCGAAGGGCATGAAGTTGAATTCAGAGCCAACCTGCTCCTGAAGCAGAGTCGCATAGATCTGGTTGACGTTGTTAGTGCCGGGAACACCGCATGATACCTTTCCTGGATTTGCCTTCAGGTCTGCGATAAGTGCCTCCGCATCGCTGTATTTTCCATTGTTTTTGACAACGAGAACAATGGGCTCCTCCATGACGCTCAGCATGTTGGTTGTGGCATCAAGGGTGGAGTCGACAAGGCCCTGTGCGAGAAGTGCAAGGTATGAGCTTGTTGCCAGACCAAGGGTATATCCGTCATTTTTGGAATTTGCCGCTTCAAGAATACCTACTGCGGAACCGCCGCCGGGAACGTTCTTGATTACGAGGTTCACATCATACATTGATTTGAAAACCGGCTGCAGGGCTCTTCCTGCAAGGTCGTTTGTTCCACCCGGGTTCCAGGGAATGATAAGTGTGATTTCCTTGGTAGGATAATTGACTTCAGCACTGCTTTCAGCCTGACCGTTAGCGAACACTGCAGTCATAGCAATGAGACAGAGTGCCAATACCATGAAAAACTTTTTTTTCATACTTTTTCTCCTTTTCTATATCTTTCAATGGAAGACCATTGTTTTTTTACCTTAAAGATTAAGCTCCTTTGCGATTCTCAGGAGTCTGTTGTATTTGACGTTTCTTTCCATCCTGACGGGGGATCCCAGCTTGATCTGCTTTGCCCCGACTGCCACTGCAAGGTCAGCAATGAAATCATCATCGGTTTCTCCGGACCTGAGGGAGACCGTGACGTCCATGCCCTTTGACTGGGCATAAGCTGCGGCCTTTATCGCCTCGCTTACCGTTCCTATCTGGTTGATCTTCAGCAGAAGGCCGTTTGCACACCGGTGGTATTTCTCAAGAAATGTGATATTTGAAGTAAAGAGATCATCACCGACATTCTGGCAAGGGAAGGGGAAGTCCCTTATCAGACAGAATCCTTCTTCATCATTCTCATCAAATCCGTCCTCGATATATTCGAGGGGATGCCGAGTGCACAGTTCCCTGTAGTATGAGGCAAGTCCCTTTCGGTCCAGCATCCCTTTTCCGACTTTGTACCTGTCAGACTGACGGTCATAAAGCTCGGAAGCGGCAACATCCAGGCCAAGTCCTACTTTTCCTTCATAGCCTTCCTGCCTTGCCGTATCCATCATGATGGTAAAGGCTTTGTCAGTACTTTCGACAGGAGCGGCAATGGCCCCACCGTCTTCCATGCATGGTCCGTAAAGTTCAGTGATGTTTTTCTCCAATGACTTTCTCAGTTTTACCAGTGCCTCAAGCTGATCTGAAAAACTGTCGAATTCATGGAAGATATACAGATAGTCCTCAAATTCAAGTCCGGATACTCCGAACTCTCCTCCTGCAATAACAGTGGCGATTATGTTGGGAATTGCGTAATGATTTCTGTCTGTCAGGGTTGCATACAGGGACTTTCCAAGTGATTTTGCCCTGACCTTTGCAAATGCAACGGACACAGGCAGGATGGCGTTGGCTCCAAGCCTTGATTTATTCTTAGTTCCATCAAGCTCAAGCATTATTCCGTCAATCTCCTCAATTGAGGAAATCTCATGCCCGATGAGGGCAGGAGCGATAATATCGCTGACATTACCAACAGCCTTGCGGACACCCTTTCCCTGGTATCTTGCCTCATGATCGGTGAGGACGAAGGCTTCATTGGTCCCTGTGGATGTACCTGCCGGTACACTCGCAGTTGCCTCCGCTCCGTTTTCACTTGTCATAGTGACTGCAACAGTCGGATTTCCTTTTGCATTCAGAATTTCATAAGCTTCTATTGATTTGATCCTGTCTTTCATCATTTCCTCACCTGATCACTACAACGCGGATATTCATTACATTTGTGCCCGTATTTCCTGTAATGACATCATCGTTCAGCTCCTTCAGGGCCCTGTAAGTGCAATGTGTTGAATATATCTCATCGTATGAGATACCCGTTTCAGCCAGCCTGTCGTTGGTCAGTCCATCTCCGATTCCTCCGGCTATGTCGGTCGGTCCGTCTGTGCCGTCAGTATCAAGGCAGACAAATGCAACCCGGTCCTTCTGTCTCAGTTTTTTCGTGAAACCGAATACCGATTCCTGATTCGGTCCTCCCGGTTCAGGCTTTCCGGTAATGGATATTGTGGTCTCCCCACCGCTTATCAGGGCACAGGGTGACTCAAACGGATTTGATGAACGGACTATTTCATTTGCCATTCCGGCAAGGAAGATTCCCATATCCTTTGCCTCTCCGTCCATACAGGCAGAGAGAATGTATGGTCTGTATCCCAACTTAGCTGCCTTTTGGGCTGCAGCCTGACAGCAGACACTCTGATTGCCGCATGAAAGGAGAATCTGGTTCATCCCCTCCAGCGATTTCAGCGTTTCCATTGACGGGTCTCCGGCTCCCCGGAGAAGGCGGTTCCTCACCGAAGGTGCGACCTTATCCCACAGCGCAAAGTTTCTCAGGACGTCTATTGCATCCTGGAAGGTTGAAGGGTCAGGAAGACACAGGTCAGGCCAGGGCATTCCCGGAGTATTGGTGTCGAGGGTCAGGGTAATGACCATTGCGGGCTGACTGTACTGTACGATTCTTCCTCCCTTCAGATTGCATAGGTGTTTCCTGACTGCATTCATGTGGACTATATCTGCACCGCTTCTCAGAAGAAGTCTGTTTGTTTCCTTCAGTTCTTCCATCGTGATTCCGTCTGCGGGCAGGTTCACCAGTGCCGAGGATCCTCCGGTCACACATGCGAAAACAAGATCTCCTTCACCTGCCGAATCACAGATTTCCCTGATTTTTCCAGCAGCATACTCGCTTCTTTCATCAGGGAAAGGATGGCTGGACTCAAATATTTCAATATGGGGTAGTCTTCGTTTCTCTCCTTCCTTGACAGCGACAAATCCTTTATCGATTCTGGATCCGAATATCTCATCAAGTGCCTTCGCAATGGGATAGGACCCCTTGCCGGCTCCTACCACGAAGATTTTTGATGTGGTTGATATTTTCAGAGTTTTACCGTTTATTCCGACTTCATCAGAACCGTTGTAGCTGATGTATTCAAGTGTTCTGTCGTATGGGATTACAGCCTTTATTCCTGATTCAGCAATATCAAGGGCATCCTTACGTAAGTCTGTCAGACCATGACTGATCAGCTGTTCATAGTTATCGTAAATTGTGTCCTGACGCATAAGTTCTCTCCTTTTGCTATTATCTAATATGCATTCTAGCATGCTAGTATGCATATCGCAAACATTTTTTTTATTTTTCCTGTCATTTTTAATAAGTGGGTCATATTCGTAAATGGCTGTTGATGTTGAGCTACTTCAAAAATACTGATCAATATACGCACGTTTTTCATTAACAATGAAGTTGAAATGGGATTTGATGTACTTACATGCATTGCCCGGACTTCGTAGGTGTTAATGGCTTTTTTATCTTGGTATGGTTTGCAGTGATGGGTACTTAATGCAGGATAATTGCTGATTTATAATCAAGCTTTTTTCTTTGATGGAACGCAGATTCAAGTTAGTATTGAATTAGGTTATGGAGGTATCATTATGGCAACAGCGGAACAGGTTAAGAGTCTTGTTAAGGCACATATTGAAAACGATGATGAAAAATTCAGAACAGTCGTTCTTCAGATTGCTGCTCATGAAGCCAGAGCCGGACATGATAATTCCGCAAGGGAGCTGAAGAGTCAGATAGAAAAAATTACAAAGAGATCCACTATCTACAGGTTCGATACCGGAAGTCAGCTCTGCCTTTTCACCACGCCGTCATTCAGAATTGAGGATTTAATAGTAACGGAAGAGGTTAGCATAAAGATTGAAAGAATCCTTATGGAATACCGAAACAGAAGGAAGCTTCAGTCTCATGGCCTTGCAAACAGAAGAAAGATATTACTTGAAGGGGTTTCAGGAACAGGGAAAACCCTGACAGCATCTGTTATTGCATCTGAATTGAATTTGCCCCTGTTTACAGTACAGATGGATAGACTGGTATCAAAATTCATGGGCGAGACAAGTGCAAAACTGAGACAGATCTTTGATTCCATGTCTGTTAATGAAGGTGTTTACTTCTTTGATGAATTCGATGCCATTGGTTCCGACAGAAATCTTGATAACGAAGTGGGTGAAATGAGAAGGATACTGAACTCATTCCTTCAGTTCATTGAACAGGATTGTTCTGAATCCCTGATCATATCAGCTACTAATAACCAGAAGTTGCTTGACAAGGCTTTGTTCAGAAGGTTTGATGATGTGCTGCACTATGATTTACCTACCGATGATGAGATTTGCAGGCTTTTTGAGTATAAGTTAGGTGCATATTCACCTTCTTTCATCTCAGACAGATCACTTATAAATGAGGCAATGGGACTGAGTCATGCTGAGATCGTACGTGTCTGTGATGATGCCATAAAGAGTACGGTACTGACTGAGACCACAATAACAGAGCAGGAGATTAAGAATTTGATCAAAGAGCGACATTTGTTATATAAGGAAGCATAACAGATGGCCGTCTACAAAAACATAATTCTTTCAAATACTGCTGAATCGCTTGATTATAAGTCTCCATCATAAGCATTTTCCATGCATCATCTCCCTGATGGGCGAAATGCATGATGGTTCCATGATTTTCTGTTTCCAGTTTCCGGCCTTACTGTCTTTCACGATCACTGGATGAACCTTGCCGCACTTGGGACAGACTTCAAATATACCATTCCCTTTAACGATGCTGTTGTCTTCCATATAAGACTCAAACAGCTTCAGTATGGTTGATGTCTGAAGTTCTGTAAGTCCGTATTCCCCGAATAAACTCTCAATTGCCGCTGTCTTGTCCATATGTCCTGTTCCTGTGCTTTCATTGTCACACAGTTATCAGGACATATAGTGTCGTAGTAAATCGAGAAATCACCGATTTTCAAATAAGGGGGATTTGAATTGATAGAACTAACTTTTTATTTTGAATATTTGCGGAAAAATCTGCAAAATCACTTGATAAATAGGTGTTATGCACTATAATGAGAGTGAAAACAGTGAAGGGAGGAATTCAGATGTTACTTGAATTCTCGTGCTCAAACCATCGCTCCATTCGTGAAGAAGTGATTTTTTCGATGGTTGCTGGAAAAGACTCGGCCCATGAAGAAAAAACAAAAGAATTCGCAGGAGTGAATATTTTGAAGGCCGCCGTTGTGTACGGTGCCAATGGATCAGGAAAGAGCAATTTTATCGATGCGATTGCGTTTGTAAAAAATCATATAGTCAACAGTATCAGAAACCAGCCAGGACAGGGAATGCGGCAGACACCGCATAAGCTGGATGGATTTGAAAAAGAAAGCACTTACAGAATCCAGTTTGTAACAAAGGGAGTCCGCTATGTGTTTGGTTTTTCCCTGAAGAATATGCTTGTTTCGGAGGAATACTTATATTATTTTCCCAACGGCAGACAGACGAAGATATTTGAGCGCAGCGGAGAGACTTTCACTTCCGGAAACAGATTCAGGGGAAAATTCAACACCTGTAAGGATGTGTTGAAACCAAACCGTCTGCTGCTTTCCTGTGCGGCAAACTTCAGCACTGTTGAGGAAGTTGAAGATGCATTCCACTTCTTTACCGATGAACTGGTAATCTATGTTCCAGGTAATCAGGATAACTGGATGAAATACTCTTTGTATCAGATGAATACTAACGGAAAGGTGAAGAACGCTGTATTGACTTTCCTGGATGAATTGGGAACGGGCATTCGGGATATCAGAGTCACAATTGATCAGAAGCAATTGGAAACCTCTCAGCTCCCGCCTTTCCTTTCGGATGAGTTTAAAAGCATGTTGCTGCAGGAGAAAGTGGATGCCATTTCTGCGAAGGTTGTATATGATGGGTTTGAAACAGATCTCCTTGTGGAGGAATCAACAGGCGTCAGAAAACTGGTCGGTATGCTTTGCCCGCTGATTGACATTATGATAAACGGAAAGGTCCTGATCTGTGATGAGCTGGAATCCAGTCTGCATGAATCCCTTGTATTCGAACTTGTGAAGCTGTTTGTGAACGAGCAGACGGAAAAGTTTGCACAGCTGATATTCACGACCCATGAAACCGGCCTGTTGAACCTGGATTTGTTCCGAAGGGATCAGATTTGGTTTGCAGAAATGAAGGGGACGGACCGGTCTACGGATCTGTTCTCGCTGGCTGAAATCAGAAACGTCAGAAAAGAAGATAATTATGGCAGGGGATACATCACCGGTAAATACGGTGCGATCCCCATGCTGAATCTCGACTTTGCAAATGTAGTGTCCAATATGTGAGAGGGATGATAGGAATGGCAACAAGAAACTTAGATCTTATCCCCAGAGTGGAGGATGTAAGGGAAGCGCGGCCAGTTGCTTTGCCTGTACAATTCTCTCTTGAAGAAATCAAGCAGCATTTCGATGATAGCCTTAACGGAATCAAAGGGCAGTATTTGGTTGCTGATTTGCTGATACAAAACGGGAATGAAGTAGGGGGGAAAACGATTTGGCGGTCACAAGTTGTTCTGGCAGAAGGATTGCTGGATTTCTACATTCACGAGATGAGTAAATTCTGCCTATTCCGGATGTTCTCGGGGCAATGGGAAAAGACCGAGAAGTACGGTAGTTTTCAGGTTCCAATGTCCAAGGTTGAGGCAGCAATTGCTGCTTCTGAATCACAGGACTGGTTTTTTAGCTATCTCAACGACCGTTTTAGCAGAGATGTGTTCCTTGGAGTTGAAAGTATGAGAGACCAGCTTAATCTAATAGGTATTGGATTTGTTCCTGTGATGGTTAAGGCCTTTCCAATGCAGAAAGAAGAGGAGTCTAAGAAGTATGGAACACAAGTTGTGAAGGATTTGTTCCAGCGCAGAAATGATATTGCACATCAAAATGACCGCAGTCACGCATCTGCTGAACAGACGGACATAACTAAGGTATTCGTTGAGGATTATATTGAAAAGATTGAAAAAATCGTAAGTGCAATACAGGGAATCGCTGTTCAGAAGGATAGCTCAGTACGGGATGATGAACAACAGACGTCAGGATGACTACATTTTTGCTGTTACCAATCCTAGTTTTGAACTATTCTTTTTGATCCATTATGAAAACTCCTTTCGGGAAATAATTGAGCCATATGCAGATATCATATTGAGTGTTAATGATACCTTTATTTGTCTGACATCTGCTAATAATAATGTCGTTATAAAATGATAATGGCTAACCAGTTTTGTCTTGAGGGTTGGAGTCGATCAATTTAACATGTAAGGCAAGATACCATTCCAGTGCAATGGATGCAGAGAACTCGTACAAAGGTATGGATTTTGACGAGCTACCTGATATTTATGTAATATTCATTACGGAACATGATTATTATGGCAGAGGTAAGGCAATCTACAGGGTACGCAGAACTGTTGAAGATGATAACAGCCTGTATGGCGATGGTTCCAATATCCTGTATGTGAATGGCCAGTATAGGGATGACACCGACATCGGAAAGCTGATGCACGACTTCTGTTGCTCAGATCCTGACGATATGCTGATTCCCATGCTTGCTGAAAGAACACGATATTTGAAGACCGACGAGAAGGAGGTAAAGCATATGTGTGAACAGATGGAAAGAATTGAAAACAGAGGTGAGGCTAAAGGCGTATTGAAAACTTTAATTCAGCTTGTCCAAGATGGAGATCTGAGCCTAAATAGAGCTGCCGAAAAAGCCGGAATGACAACAGAAGAGTTCCTTAAGAAAAAAGAGGAATACGAAAAAAACAACCACTAACAAACAAGCCCACTAGCTTAACAGGAGCCGGTGGGTTATATTATTACACACAGGAGCAATTTACTTTTGATATTGTCAACAGTGTTAATGATACCTTTATTTGTCTGACAGCCGCTAATAATGTAGTTATAAAATGATAATAGCTACTCAGTTTTGTCTTGAGGGGTGGAGTCGATCAATTTAACATGTAAGGCAAGATACCATTCCAGTGCAATGGATGTAGAGAACTCGTACAAAGGTATGAAATTTGACGAACTGCCGGATATTTACGTAATATTCATTACGGAACATGATTATTATGGTAGAGGTAAGGCAATCTACAGGGTACGCAGAACTGTTGAAGATGATAACAGTCTGTATGGTGATGGTTCCAATATCCTGTATGTGAATGGCCAGTATAGGGATGACAATGATATCGGAAAGCTGATGCACGACTTCTGTTGCTCAAATCCTGACGATATGTTGATTCCTATGCTTGCTGAAAGAACACGATATTTGAAGAACAACGAGAAGGAGGTAAAGCATATGTGTGAACAGATGGAAAGAATTGAAAACAAAGGCGTGGCTAAAGGAATCGGAATTGGCGAGACTAATAAAGCAAAAGACATGGCAATTAATCTGAATGATATGGGTGTAGATATTGAGGTAATTGCAAAATCAGCCAATGTAAGTGTTGACCAAGTTAAGGAATGGCTCGCCAAAAAATAACGCCTTACGTTTTATTATCTCTTATAAAGTAAACAATAAAACATGCCCACTAGCTTACAAGAGCCGGTGGGCTTTATTATTACACACAGGTGCAATTTACTTTTGATGTTGCCAACAGTTTTGTGTAAATAGTTTTCTAATCATAGGATTGAGGATAACGATTATGTTTCTCTCAATGGTGGGGCAAGTTTCCTGTTATGAACCATTAATTCACTCATTATTCATAATACAATCTGGATGAACTGATAATTCCTTCAGATCCGGAAATGTGAATATTAATCTGTATTCGGAATGTAATAAATAAAAGAGCTTTCCTCGGGATTGGTTGTTCGTCTGATCTGATTTACTTGCTGGAGGGGTAAATGAGGAAAGCTCCTGAGCCTAATATAATATCAAAGGTGTGAGTCGGAAAGGAAAAATGCATATTTTTATTAATCCAACTGGTTGGATAAATTTATAAAAATATTTGTGTTAGTTATTTTTGTTATTCTGAATAAATTTTTGTTATAAAATGAGTAATATATTAGAAAAAATAGGAGTTTATCCCTAACATCTCTCTCTAAACTGTGATATCTTGTTAACTGTGACAGGTGCGTAAGCAGTATCCGTCAATCCGGATATGATCATATACATCGGCGGTGGACCCGGCTATGAAACTACAATAAACAGGGAGAAATGTGATGTATTGGACTATCCAGCAAAGCAGTGTGCTCGATGAGATCGGGCGCACGGGAGTTTACTATCCTGATTTCAGGACTTCCGAGATCAGGTACCCCGGACTGTATACCTTTGCACTGAGGTATTTCCGTATGGTAAATGGTGATTACTATGGCCTGAAGGGTGTGGTCTTTACCTTTGATGACACACTTGATGAGCCGCTTCGCACCCTTAAGGATGTGGAGGACTTTCTTAAGGTGGACGAAAGAAGGGAGGCCATCAGGAAGGGGCACCTTCCTGCCATCTACGATCCCGGGCGCTACTGCCTGATCTGCCTGGACAACTATCCATCCTGTCTCAGGACCCTTCCCATGGACATGATGTTCTTCTGCCTTCTCAAGGATTACATGGGTGCAGACGGTGTCATCACCGATTCAAGACCTGACAGCAGGTGGATGATGAACTGGCTGGAAATGGCCCTGATGTCCTGGGTGGAGGAAGAACTCCCCGGCTGGAGCGCCAGATCCGATATAGGCATAAACAACATAATGCAGCGCTGCGTGCCGTTCATAAGAAAGGACAATATAGTGTCAGTGCACTCCATGAACGAAATAATAAGGGCAATCAGTTAGATTTTACACTTCCCTTAATGGCGTGCAAGTTATCATCTCTCCATGAAAGACATGGAAGCACTCATCAGAACCGGTGTCGGAGACAGTGAGGTCTTTGACGGGGAAGCTTCCCGCGAGCTCTGCCGTGGCATGCCGCTTCACGCCATCGCATCGTTCATCCCCGTTCCCGATGATTATTATGAGCAAATTGAAAAAAGTCTGGAAGGAATCGGATGTTCAGGTGATAATTGAACCATGAAAGATATCAGACTTATCTGCTGTGATCTGGACGGAACGCTGTTAAGGGGTGACAAGAGTCTCAGTTCTGAGAATGTCAGATGGATCAGGAGGGTCCGTGAGGAGAAGGGTATTCCCTTTGCCTTCATTACCGGAAGGACCAACCTTTCGGTCAGGAGGTACTTCCGGACCATCGGGTTCAACGGTCCTTCCTCATGTCTTAACGGCTGTATGATCTGGGATGAGCTTCTCACTCCGCTTACCTCCCACCTGCTGCCCTCTGAGGTGCTTTCATCCATCGTGCGCGCCCAGAGACGCACGAAGGTGGAGCTGATGATGGTGAACGGCAACACCTGGTTCACTGAAAGCAGCAAGGGATATCTTTATGATGCCAAACTGCCCATCTATGTCAGAAACAGCGTCCTATGCCGCTTTACTGAAGTGGAAGCGGTCAATAAGGTCATCTTCATGAGCCCGGATGCTTCCGAGATTGAAAGGCTGTCTGAGGTCCTGCGTGAGGAAATTAAGGACGAACAGGCGGTGACACTCTATCCGGGAAAGGACTTTCTTGAGATAATGCCCGGTGGAATAAACAAGGGAACCGGCCTTGTGGAGCTGGCCTCAATGCTGGGTATCGACCAGGAATCGATCATGGTCATAGGTGATGACCTGAATGACACTGAGATGTTCAGAAGGGCAGGCTTCTCGGTGGCCATGGGCAATGCCAGGCCTGAAGTGAAGGCCCTGGCCGATTGGGTGACATTGGACAATGAAAGTGACGGTGTTGCCCATGCAATTGAAAAACTATTCTTCAGCGGGGATAATGAATGACGGAATTTGCTGCAGGTATAGACGGAGGCGGGACCAAAACCTCAATAGTCCTGCTTGATGAAAACGGTAATATGATCGCAAGAAGGACCTTCGGTGCCTTCAACCTCAACAGCATCGGGGAGGAGCACTTCAGATCCCTTCTTGAAATAATCGTATCATGGCTCAATGAACATGGTAAATGCGGTCATCTCACGATCGGGGCCGCCGGAGTGAGCAACCCGCTGATGCGGAAGATAGCGGATGAGGTATTCATCCCTGCCGACATTCCCTACGACATGGTCGGGGACCATGTCATAGCCCTGGAGGGCGCCCATGGCGGAGAGCCCGGACTGGCCGTGATAGCGGGAACGGGTTCGATCTGCTTTGCCAAGACAATGGATGGTGCCATCGTCAGGACCGGAGGGTGGGGACACCTCCTCGGTGATGAGGGCAGTGCCTATGCCCTCGGCCGTGATGCCATAAAGGCAGTCATTGCCCAGATGGACTGTACCGGACCGGAGACTCTGCTGAGTGATTACCTTGCCGATGAAAGGAAGCTTTCCTCCAGGGAAGAGATAATAAAATACGTGTACGGCGGTGATAAAACAGCTCTTGCATCGCTGGCTGTCCTTGTGGACAGGGCCTATGAGGAAGGTGATGCCGCTGCCGCTGAGATCCTGAGGGACAATGCCGTTAAACTTGCCAGACAGATTCAGAGCGTTCATGCGCTCTCCGGCCTTGAGAAGGCTCCGGTGGCGTTCCTGGGCGGGCTTATCGACAAGGACTCGCCCTTCAGAAGGGCACTGCTTGCCGCCATGAAGGAAAGTGACACCGGACTCTACTACCGCGCTGCACTCCATCCTGCAGTGATGGGCGCCGCCATGCTGGCCTTAAAGGCCATGTCCTGAATGCCTGTGAGAAGATATGCGTCCATAGGTCTTGTCCTGCTGGGAATAACCCTCATCATCCTCGGTGTGATGAGAGGGGAGGTTACTTACGTCTTTCAGAAGGCAGTCAATGTCTGCTTTGAGTGTATAGGTCTGTCATGAAGGGATCACGATTCAGGCTTTTCATACAGGCTGCCGCCTTTGCCTTTCAGAATGGGTACGTGAAGGGCTTTCTCAAGGGGAACATATATAAAGGGCCCCTCAAGAGGTTCTGCGCTCCCGGCCTCAACTGTTATTCCTGTCCCGGTGCCATCGCATCGTGCCCCATCGGGGCGCTTCAGGCGGTATCGGGGGCAAGGGGCTTCGGTGTGTCCCTCTACGTGCTCGGCTTCATCGTGGCAGTGGGTGCCCTCTCGGGGCGTTTTGTCTGCGGCTGGCTCTGTCCCTTCGGCCTTGCAGAGAGACTGCTTTATAAAATTCCTTTGATGAAGAAGAGGAAAAGCCTACCCGGACACCGGGTGCTTAAGTGGGTAAAGTACGTCATCCTGGCACTGTTTGTCTTCCTGCTTCCCCTTCTTTCCGGCTCTCCCGCATTCTGCGAGTGGATATGTCCCTCAGGAACGCTTTTCGGTGCGATTCCGCTCCTTGCAGTGAATGAGTCCCTGAGAAGCCTTATCGGGAGCACCTTCTTTTTCAAACTCTTCCTGCTTGCACTTATCATAGTGCTCTCAGTGAAGTATTCACGGCCTTTCTGCAAATACCTCTGTCCGCTTGGGGCACTCTACGGGCTTTTCAATCCCGTTTCCCTTTATCATTTCACCGTGGATATGGATAAGTGCACCGGGTGCGGTGCCTGTGAGAAGGTATGTCCCATGGATGTGAAGGTCCGGGAAAACCCGGACAGCATGGAGTGCATCAGGTGCATGGAGTGCAGTAAGGTTTGCACGGCAGAGGCAATCCGCTTCTCTATTGAACTCAGGGACGGGAAATGTTTAAACTCTCACCATGACAGACATAGAGATAGCAAACAGCGTAAAACCACGTAACATCACTGAAATTGCGGATAAGCTTTCCATCCCTGAGGAAGCTCTTGAGTGCTACGGCCGCTACAAGGCCAAGGTAAGCCTGAAGGCCGATGACTCCTCCAGAAGAGGAAAGCTCGTGCTCGTGACTGCGATCAATCCGACACCGGCAGGGGAAGGCAAGACCACGGTCTCGATCGGACTTGCAGATGCGCTTTCCCGCCGCGGAAGGAAGGTGGCCCTTGCCCTGAGGGAGCCTTCCCTCGGACCCGTATTCGGCGTGAAGGGCGGAGCCGCGGGAGGCGGCTGGGCACAGGTCGTGCCGATGGAGGACATCAACCTCCACTTCACCGGGGACCTTCATGCGGTTACTGCGGCAAACAATCTGATCGCGGCCCTGCTGGACAACTCCCTGGTAAAGGGCAATCCCCTGAACATCGATCCCAGAACCATCACCTGGAAGCGGTGCATGGACATGAATGACAGACAGCTCAGGAACATAATCTCAGGCCTCGGAGGAAAGACAAACGGCTTTGTCCATGAAGACGGCTTCCAGATCACGGCGGCAAGCGAGATCATGGCAACGCTCTGTCTTGCAGAGGACATTGAGGACCTCAAGAGGAGACTTTCAGGTCTCATCCTGGCCAGAACGTATGACGGTGCTGTCGTGAAGTTCGGTGATCTCGGGGGCGTGGGAGCCGCCGCCATCCTGCTTAAGGATGCGATCAAGCCCAACCTCGTGCAGACCCTCGAGGGAACTCCCGCCTTCGTGCACCTGGGACCCTTTGCCAACATTGCCCACGGCTGTAACAGCGTCAGGGCAACAAAGACGGCCCTTCAGCTTGCCGACATAGTCGTTACCGAAGCGGGCTTCGGTGCCGATCTGGGTGCAGAGAAGTTCATGGACATCAAGTGCCGTCTTGCAGGTCTCATGCCCGACTGCATCGTGCTTGTCGCTTCCATCAGGGCACTGAAATACCATGGAGGAGCCGATAAGGACAGTCTGACAAAGGAAGACACCGAATCCCTCAGAAAGGGACTTTCAAACCTTGCCCGCCACATCGACAACATCAGGGGAGTGTGGAACCTCCCGGTCACCGTTGCAATCAACCACTTCATAAGCGACACCGAGTCCGAGACCGAGATCGTCAGGGCTTTCGCTGCGGAGAAGGGCGTCAATGCATCCTTCACGGAAGTGTGGGGCAAGGGCGGTGAAGGAGGTCTTGATCTCGCCGACAGCGTGCTTTCGCTTCTGGAAAATGAAGCTCACGGCACATTCACATACCCGGACGATCTTTCCCTCAGGGGCAAGATCGAGGCAGTTGCAAAGCGCATCTACGGAGCTGACGGAGTGGACTTTGCCGCCGGTGTCATCACGAAGCTTAAAAAGGCAGAGAAGGAAGGTTATGCCAACTGTCCCGTATGTATCGCGAAGACCCAGTACTCCCTTTCCGACGATCCGAAGAAGCTCGGTGCACCTTCCGGCTTCAGGATCCTGATCAATGACATCAGGGTGAGTGCGGGTGCGGGCTTCATCGTCGCCTATGCCGGGGACATCATGACGATGCCGGGGCTTTCGACCGTTCCCGCTGCATATGGCATGGACATCGATGCCGACGGACGCATCACCGGGCTTTTCTAGGAGGATTGTATGGCATATGTGAGAATGGACGTGAAGTCCGAGGTTATGGACATGTATACTTCCCTCATCGTCCTGCTGCCTGACGGCGCTGAGAATGAGGACATTCCGGTGGTTTTCCTCCTCCACGGGCTTTCGGACAACGCGACCAACTGGTCCCGTTTCACGGCCGCGGAGCGTTACGCCGCATCATACGGCGTTGCCGTCGTGATGCCTGAGGTCCAGCGGAGCTTCTACACCGACATGAAGTACGGACTTGACTACTTTAAGTACGTCACCGATGAGCTTCCTGCCCTAATCAGAAGATACTTCCGCCTGAACTGCACCAGCATGTATGTGATGGGACTTTCCATGGGCGGATACGGTGCGCTTAAGTGCGCGCTCACTTACCCCGAGCGATATAAGGGTGCAGCGGCCTTTTCGTGCGTGTCCGATGTGAAGGCGCTCCTGGAAGTCTCCTCTGAGGGCCGCCGTCTTGAGGCCGCGGCCATCTTCGGAGAGGACTTTCCCGAAAAGGATGATCTCTTCGCCCTTGCGGAAAAAGCCGTCAGCCTTCCCCCGTTCTACATCACGTGCGGTGATGAGGACAGGCTTTTCCCTCACAGTGAGATGATAAGGGACACGCTCATCGCAAAGGGTGCCGACGTGACCTTCGAGCACTGGGAAGGGGGCCATGAATGGGCTTTCTGGGACCGCTCGCTCAGCCGTGCATTTGAACTTTTTTTCAGCTGAAAAACTCTCATAATCCGTTGTCTGAAGGGAAAAATCATCAAATCCAGTGATTTTTCCCTTCCTATTTTCAATAAGCTTGATTATAACAGTAGGTATAAACGGCGTAGGGAGGGAAGTTGTTTGATCAGGCTTATATTCATTGATGACAGGAGCGGGTTAATTCCGGAAGGAACCGATGCGTACCGTTACCGTGAAGGTCTTTTCTCAGAGGGTGTGATTCCGCCGGATTCAGATTGTGTCGTCATCGCTCGGGAGAGCGAGGCAAGACTGGTTCTGGATGAGGTTGACTGCGATGTCCTCACGGAGGACAGTTTTCCGGAGCTTGCCCGGAAAGCCGATGCGTTCATCAGGTGCATCACGATAAACAAAGTGTTCTGCCCGATGGGCATACCGCTTTACAAGAAGAGCGAGAAGAAGAACGGGGTAGTGCGTTACTGCAACAAGCATCAGTGCCGGATATGCATGAACAAGTGCTTTGACGAGAACGGCAGGCTTCCGTACAAGGAAGTGGACTTTTCCAGAAAGGCAAGAGTGAAAATCAAGAAGGGCTGAGCTCATTGATTCTTCCTTTTTGAAATCATTTGTGATAGCCTTATCACCAAGGAGATAATAATATGTCAATCTTGGTTGCAGGCGGTGCAGGCTACATCGGTTCCCATACCTGTGTTGAGCTTCTGAACGCCGGTTATGAAGTGGTTGTTGTGGACAACCTCTATAATTCCAGCAGGAAAGCACTCGACCGTGTGGAGGAGATCACGGGTAAGAAAGTCACCTTCTACGAGGTCGACCTTCTGGACAGGGCTGCCCTGGAAGAGGTTTTCGAAAAGGAAAAAATCGACAGTGTCATCAACTTTGCCGGTCTCAAGGCCGTAGGTGAGTCGGTGCACAAGCCCCTGGAGTATTACCATAACAATATTACCGGTACTCTCAACCTCTGTTTCGTCATGAGAGAGCACGGTGTGAAGAACATAATCTTCTCATCATCCGCAACCGTATACGGGGACCCTGCCTTCGTGCCCATCACCGAGGAGTGCCCCAAGGGAAACATCACTAACCCGTACGGACAGACCAAGGGCATGCTGGAGCAGATCCTTACCGATCTTCATACTGCTGATCCCGAGTGGAACGTAGTGCTTCTCAGATACTTCAACCCGATCGGAGCCCATGAGAGCGGACTCATCGGTGAGGATCCCAAGGGTATTCCCAACAACCTGGTTCCCTATATCGCCCAGGTGGCCATCGGCAAGCTTGAGGCCCTCGGCGTCTTCGGAAACGACTATCCCACCCATGACGGAACTGGAGTTCGCGACTACATCCACGTCGTTGACCTGGCAAAGGGCCATGTGAAGGCACTTAAGAGATTCGAAGGCAACACCGGAGTCAGCATCTACAACCTGGGAACCGGCCACGGTTACTCAGTTCTTGACGTCCTCCATGCCTACGAGAAGGCATGCGGCAAGACACTTCCGTATGTAATCAAGCCCCGCCGTCCCGGTGACATCGCAACATGTTACTGTGATGCATCCAAGGCAAAGGAAGAGCTTGGCTGGGTCGCAGATCTCGGAATTGACGAAATGTGCTCATCCTCATGGCACTGGCAGTCAATGAACCCCAACGGTTACAACGACTGATAAAACTGTGGAGCGTCCTTCGGGACGCTCTCCTTATATAAAGCAGTATCGCTTTCTTAACCTTTATGCAGTTTCCGCAGCATTATCATCTCCGGTCATAGTGCTTTGAGTCTTTATGACTGCAAAAAAAAAGTGTAAAAAGTTTTTTCATCTTACTTGAAAAACCGTTTTTTCATGATGTATAAAATTTTTTTCATGAAAGAACTGGATGAACTCATCACACGGCTAAGTGACACAGGAATAGGTGAGCAGCTTGCCGCCATCACGGAGTTTTACGACTCCATCGAGCATTCCTTTGAACGTTTCACGGAGGAAGCTCACATATCATGTCCCTCAGGGTGCGGCGAATGCTGCAGGTACTTCACCCCTCCCGTGACATCTTCCGA
This sequence comes from Spirochaetales bacterium, assembly GCA_022788185.1. Classification (GTDB taxonomy): domain Bacteria; phylum Spirochaetota; class Spirochaetia; order Sphaerochaetales; family Sphaerochaetaceae; genus Bullifex. Next base: position 22,291 of record JALEVV010000033.1, read on the forward strand.
GGCCCTTGCGATCGCGGCATGGACCTACTTCGTTCAGGAACGGGACGTCAGACCCCTCATGAGGTTCACCTCCTCATCGGAGGGCTGTCCCTTTGCCGACCAGCAGCGGGAAGGGGGAAAGTGCACGATTTACCCCGTGAGGCCGCTGCTTTGCAGGCTCTTCGGTGCCGCCGCCACCAGAACGAAGAGGGGACTGGAGTTCAGAAGGTGCTCGAGAAATCCCGAGCCTGAGACTATGCCCGAACTCATAACCGAGGCTGAGATGCCCGAGAACCCTCCCGTCATGGATGCATTCGGACTGAGGCTTGAGGAACTTTTCGGGAATTCATCTGAAAATGAGGACATGCAGAAGGCAGTGAATGATGCCCTCGGACGCCTTCTCATGATAATCTCCCTGCTGCCCCTTCCCCCCGATGTTCCCAACGCTTCCTGATGGAAATGTGTTTCTGCAAATAGTAGTATTTATTGCACTATAACGTACTCCATTCATTTATATCCATATAAGAAAAGAAAATGTGTGTCAGGATTCCTGATGCGCATTTTCTGTTTTACCAGGTCTGAAAATTCATAAAAAATTTTTGTTGACCGGTTTACAAAACCGGTTTACTATATAGATATCAGATAACGGAAGACTGGTCTTCCGCGAAAAGGAGAAACAAAATGAAAAAAGCTTTGAGCATCTTACTCGTTGTTCTCATGGCTGTCGGCGCTGTCTTCGCACAGGGCGCAGGTGAGACATCCACAGCATCCAAGGGTTCTGTCTACTGGCTTAACTTCAAGCCCGAATCAGACGCAGTCCTTCAGGAAGTCGCAGCTGCTTACACAGCTGAGACAGGCGTTCCCGTAAAGGTCGTTACCGCTGCTTCCGGTACATATAATCAGACACTTACAGCTGAGATGGACAAGTCCAATCCTCCTACACTCTTCGTCGTAGGTAACGGGCAGGCAGTCGATACATGGGGTGACTTCTGCCTCGACCTCAAGGGCACAAAGATCGCAAACGAGCTCAACACCGATGCATACAACCTCTATGATGCAAACGGCAAGCTCTGCTCCATCGGTTACTGCTATGAGAGCTTCGGTATCATCGTCAACAAGGCTCTGCTCGCTAAGGCAGGATACAGTGTTGATGACATCAAGGACTTCGCTTCCCTGAAGGCAATTGCCGAAGACATCCACGCAAGAAGCAAGACTCTCGGTTTCGATGCATTCACATCATCCGGTATGGACGGTTCCTCATCCTGGAGATTCTCAGGTCACCTCGCAAACGTTGCCCTCTACTACGAATCAGTTGAAGACAACTGGCAGGGTCAGCCCGCTACCATCACAGGTAAGTACCTCCCCAACTTCAAGAACATCTGGGACCTCTACATCAACAACAGTGCTTATGATCCCAAGACACTCGCTACAGGCGGTTTCGATGCTGAAGCTGAGTTCGGTAAGGGCCAGGCAGTCTTCTATCAGAACGGCAGCTGGGAGTACGATGCCCTCACAAATACCTATGGCATGAACCCTGCAGACCTCACAATGATCCCGTTCTACGCTGGTGTCGCAGGCGAGGAGAAGGCCGGTCTCAACAGTGGTACGGAGAACTGCTGGGCAGTCAACGCAAAGGCATCCCAGGCTGACATCGATGCAACTCTTGACTTCATGTACTGGCTCGTAACTTCCGAGACAGGTACAAAGAAGCTTGCTCAGACCTTCGGTGCAATCCCCTACAAGAAGGCAGCTCCCTCCGGAAACGTCTTCCTCGATGCAGCAAACGAGTACTCACAGAAGGGTAACTACGTCATGACATGGGCTTTCAACTACACACCGTCTGTTGATAACTGGAGAGCAGGTGTCGTGTCTGCAATGAACCAGTACGATGCAGCTCAGACTGACGCCAACTGGAAGGCAGTTGAGACAGCATTCGTAAAGGGCTGGGAAAACTACTATAAGATGGAGCACTGAGCTCTGGATAAAACGGGGCGGGCTTAAACCTGCCCCATTTTTATAACCAAATGAATGTGCAATTAGAAAAAAAGGAAACAATATGAAGAAATCACATTCAGAGGGAGGTCTCACTTCCAACCTTCTCAAGAAGCCGATCAAGAGATGGGGACTTCTCTTCCTGGGACCCACACTGGCATGTTTTTTAATTGGTTTCGTATGGCCCTTCATTCAGGGTATATGGCTCTCGTTCTGTAAGTTCCGTCTCACATCGGACGCAAAGTTCGTCGGACTTGCAAACTACTTTGAGGCATTCAAGGACATCACGTTCCTCTATTCCTTCGGTTACACCGCACTCTTTGCAGTGGTGTCCGTAGTCCTTATCAACCTCTTCGCATTCCTCATCGCCCTCGCTCTTACCAAGGGCATTAAGGGAAGCAATGTTTTCAGAACGGTCTTCTTCATGCCGAACCTCATCGGCGGTATCGTTCTGGGCTACATCTGGTCAATGATCTTTGACGGTGTGCTCTCACGCTTTGCGACCAACATCCTCATGGAGGCCAAATACGGCTTCTGGGGCCTTGTCATCGTAATGTGCTGGCAGCAGATCGGTTACATGATGATCATCTATATCGCAGGCCTTCAGGCAATTCCTGAGGACATGATGGAAGCCGCTTCAATCGACGGTGCATCCTCACTGCAGACCCTCTTCAAGATCACGATTCCGAACGTCATGCCTTCAATCACGATCTGTATGTTCCTCACTCTCTCGAACAGCTTCAAGCTCTTCGACCAGAACCTCGCCCTCACAGGCGGACAGCCCTTCGGCTTCCTGGCAGACGGAACATCGATCCATAAGACCGAGATGCTGGCACTCAACATCTACAACACGTTCTATGTCAGCTCCAACCTGCGCGGTGTCGCCCAGGCCAAGGCAGTCATATTCTTCATCCTCGTTGCCGCAATCAGCCTGATCCAGCTCAGGGCAACAAGAAGCAGGGAGGTTCAGCAGTAATGGCAGATTTAAAGAAAGCAAAAACAATCCACAGCGTGATGTCCATCTGCTTTGCAGTCCTGGCACTCCTCTGGGTATTCCCGGTGTTCATCGTCGTACTGAACTCCTTCAAGGTCAATACCTTCGTAAAGACCTCCACCTTCAGCTTCCCTACCGGTGAGCAGTGGGCGGGATTCAAAAACTTCATCACCGGCATGACGCTCGGTAACTATCCGTTCCTGAAGAGTGTGTTCTACTCCTTCTACATCACGATAGTTTCCACGGCCCTCATCCTGGTGTGTACCTCAATGACCGCATGGTACGTCTCAAGAATTGACAGTAAGTTCTGCCGCATTGTCTATGCCCTCTGTCTCTTCTCAATGATCGTTCCCTTCCAGATGGTCATGTTCACTCTCTCAAAGACCGCTGACTCCCTGAAGCTCAACACACCGTACACGATTCCCATCGTCTACCTCGGCTTCGGCGCAGGTCTTGCGATCTTCATGCTCTCCGGCTTCGTGAAGAGCGTTCCCCTTGCAATGGAGGAAGCTGCATTCATCGATGGCTGTGGACCTGTAAGAGTGTTTTTTGGTATAGTTCTTCCAGTCCTCAAGCCGACACTCATCAGTGTCGCCATCCTTGAGATCATGTGGGTATGGAACGACTACCTACTGCCTTATCTGGTACTCGACAGGACCAAGTACATGACGATCCCAATCCAGATTCAGTATCTGAAGGGAAGTTACGGTACCGTCGATCTCGGTGCCACGATGGCTATGATTCTGCTTGGTATCATCCCCGTGATCATCTTCTACCTTTCATGTCAGAAGTACATCATCAAGGGTGTTGCCGCAGGTGCGGTCAAGGGCTGATTTCAGGAAACACATTCACGGGGAGGTGAGGGATGAAAAACAGGAAAACAACAATAAGCGACATAGCCAGGGAGTCAGGGTACTCCAAGACCACTGTCTCCTTTGCCTTCAACTCTCCCTCCCGTATCAGCAGCCAGGCGTGCGAAAAGATTCTGGAAGTGGCAAGAAGGCTTGACTACATGCCCGATCCCATGGCCAGGAACTTCTCGCTTGGAATGCACAAATCCATAGGCTTCCTGCTTCCCCAGACCATCTCGGACAGCCTGTCCAACCCTTACACTCAGGCTGTCCTGAGAGGCATCGGGATAGTGGCGGAAAGAAATGACAACACCCTCACCGTGATCCCTCCCATGCACTCATCGATTTCAGAGGCCATAAAGAATGCGACCGTGGACGGTCTCATCTCAATGGGTCTCTGGTTCGATCCCCAGATCAGGGAGTCTCTTCGAATGAGGAAGATACCCCTTGTCCTGGTCGACGGTGCCGACGAGGAAGGTGTCATCAACCTCTCCATCGATGACAGGGCCGCTGCCTACGAGCAGATGAAGGCCGTGCTGGAGAAGGGCCACAGGAAGATTGCGGTCATCTCACTTCCGTTCAGCGCCTATGCAGATGTAACCCCGGAGGGGACGAACACGATCTGCCGCCGGCGTCAGGAGGGGTACGACACGGCTCTCAGGGAGTATGGACTTACTCTTGATGAGATTCCGATGGTCTCCTGTCCCGTCACCTTCGAGGACGGGGTACAGGCTGCCAGGACGATCATGGCGGATAATGAAATCACATGCTTTGTATGCATGTCCGATGCAGTTGCCCTGGGATGCATTTTTGCCGTAAGCGCCATGGGCAGAAATGTTCCCGATGACATGTCAGTCGTCGGTTTTGACGGTATCTATGAAGCCACGGCCTCGGGGCACTACCTGACCACGGTCGTTCAGGATGCCGAAGCTAAGGGAATAAGAAGCGCCGAGCTCCTTTTCAGGGTCATCGGCGGTGAGGAAGTGCCATCCCATAACAGCTTTGAATATCAGTTCAGGCCGGGAAACACCTTAAGGGAGATTAACTGATTATGAATATAGAAGGAGTCAGGAACTCAGGAATCCTGATGCATATCTCATCCCTTCCGTCAGAGTACGGAATCGGGGATCTGGGACCTGAAGCCTACGCATTTGCCAGGACCCTTGCCTCCACCGGGGCAAAGCTCTGGCAGTGGCTGCCCCTGGGACCCACTGGATACGGAAACAGTCCCTATGCGGCAAGGTCGACCTTTGCCGGTAATGAGCTGCTGCTCTCTCCCGATCTGCTCTGCAGGGACGGATACCTTGAGAAAGAGGATCTCATCCACCCTGAATTCAGCGATGAGAAGGTGGATTTCGAGCGTGTCATCGCCTGGAAGCTTCCGCTCGTCAAGAAGGCTGCGGCTTCCTTTCTGAAGCAGAACAGAAGGCGTAAGGCCTACCGGGATTACCTTGCCCGTGAAGCCCACTGGCTTGAGGATTACGCACTTTTCATGGTGCTCTATGAAAAGTATCAGGATGCCAGATGGCACACCCTCTGGGACCATGGTGAAGGCTACAGGGATGAAAAGGTAATCAATAGCCTGAAGAAGGAAAAAGCTGCTGAAATCGAGATCTGGTACGCTCTTCAGTACCTTTTTGATGCCCAGCTTGATGAGCTTCACCTCTACACAAAGAGCCTTGGACTCAGGACGATCGGGGACATTCCCATCTTCGTCGGTGCCGACAGTGCCGATGCCTGGGCCCACCTCGATCTCCTGAAGACTGACAGTGAGGGCCACTACAGTGCGGTCTCCGGCGTACCGCCAGACAACTTCAGTGCCACGGGCCAGCTCTGGGGTAACCCGGTCTATGACTGGAAGAAGCACGAGGAGACTGGCTTCATCTGGTGGAAGCAGAGGATCGAACGCCTGCTTCACATGACCGACATCCTCCGCATCGACCACTTCAGGGGCTTTGATGCCTACTATGAAATTCCGGCGGGTGCGAAGACCGCAGAACACGGCAAGTGGAAGAAGAGTCCCGGAAAGAAGCTCTTCGATATTATCAAGAGGGATATGGGCGAGCTTCCCATCATCGCCGAGGATCTGGGGCTGATGACCGACGGAGTTAAGAGGCTCCGTGACTCAAACCACCTGCCCGGAATGAAGATCGCGATGTTCGGCTTCTCCAGGGACGCAAAGGGAGATTTCAACCCCGATGATGACTTCCTGCCGATGAATTACACCAGAAGCTTCGTCGCATACACGGGAACGCACGACAACGATACGACCAGACACTGGTTCGACACTCTGTCCGATGACGATAAACACATGGTCAGGGAGTATCTGGCATGTGACGACAGGGAAGCTGTCTGGGCGCTCATCAGGGCGGTCATGTTCTCCAATGCCGACACGGCCATCATCCCCATGCAGGACATTCTTGAGCTGGGCGGGGAGGCGAGGATGAACTATCCTTCCACGTGCAACGACAGGAACTGGACCTGGAGGATGAAGAGTGAAGCCTTTGATGACTACAGGGTATCACGCTTCCGGCATCTGGTGCGCCTCACTGGACGTGACGGACTCACAGCCGATGAAAGGGCCGCAAAGTAAGTGCGAAAAGCATAGCCATAAAGTATTGTAAAATCTTTGTGAAACGGGGTTGGTGACATACCCCGTTTCTGTTATCTTTCATTCCATGAATGGTGATTTTCTCAGCCGGATCATTATGATCGCCGTCGGGTGTATCCTCATATACCTGGCAATCAGACGGAAGATGGAACCGACCCTTCTGCTGCCTATGGGGTTCGGTGCCATACTCGTCAACATACCGGGCAGTACACTTACAGAGGCCCATGGCATCCTGTCCTGGCTCTATGAGACGGGAATAGCCGACGCCGAGGTCTTTCCCCTCCTGCTTTTCATCGGAATCGGTGCCATGATCGATTTCGGACCGCTGCTTGCAAAGCCGTGGCTCATCTTCATAGGAGCGGCAGGGCAGGGCGGAGTATTCCTTACGATGATGCTCGCCTCCTTCTTCTTTCCACTCAACGATGCCGCAGCAATCGGCATAATTGGGGCCGCGGACGGACCCACCGCGATTCTCGTAAGCATGAGACTGGGATCTCAGTTCATTGCTCCGATTCTCATCGTCGCCTACTGCTACATGGCCCTTGTGCCCGTTATCCAGCCCCTGGTACTGAAGGCAGTGACCACAAAGGATGAGCGATGCATTAAGATGCACTACACTCCGGTCGGAGTATCCAGAAGTGCAAGGATCATCTTCCCGGTTGCGGTCACGATCATATCGGGCCTGATCGCTCCCGATTCACTGGCCCTTGTGGGCATGCTGATGTTCGGCAACCTCATAAGGGAGTGCGGAGTACTTTCATCCCTGCAGAAGGCCGCAGAGGGTGTCCTGTCCCCGCTTATTTCACTGCTTTTAGGCCTTTCGGTTGCCCCCATGATGTCAGGACCCTCGCTGCTGAGGCCTGAGACCCTTCTCATAATGGGTTTCGGCGTCCTGGCCTTCGTCTTTGACACTGTATGCGGGGTTCTCTTCGTGAAGGCTGTCAACCTCTTCGCCCGGGAAAAGATAAATCCGCTCATCGGCGGAGCGGGCATATCCGCATTCCCGATGTCCTCTCGTGTTGTTCAGCAGATCGGCCTTGAGGCCGATAAGCAGAACCACCTTCTGCCCTTCGCACTGGGTGCCAACGTCTCCGGCCAGATCGCCAGCGTCATCGCGGGCGGTCTCATTCTCAGGTTCTTTGCATAAGGGAGGAAAAGATGTTATTTTTCATTAACGGGAACGTTCTTGCCGCAGTGAAGATGGGGTTTGCCGCCTGGGCACTGCTGACGCTTTCCCTTGCGGCGGTGTATGCCGTCGTCAGGCTTGTCAATGTACTGTCTCGGAAAAGGAATAAGGATTAAAGCGTGGATATTCTTGCCAAATTAAGGGAAGTCACACTATCAGTACTTCCGATTGCGGTAATCGCATCGGTGCTTTCATTCGTCACGGGCGTAATGTCCCTGCCGGAGTTTGCCGCCTTTGCGGCATCGTGCGTCCTCGTGATATTGGGGCTGACGCTCTTTCTTACCGGTGTTGACAACGGTCTTCTGCCAATAGGAAACAGGATAGGTTCCTCGATAACGAGGAGCCGGAGTCTTGTCGTAATTATCACGGTGGCTGTCGCCCTGGGCTTCATAATCACGATAGCGGAGCCGGACGTGAAGGTGCTTGCCGGTCAGATCAATCAGGTCAATCCTTCACTCGGCGTGACGCTGCTGCTGGTCTCGATCGGTGCGGGTGTCGGAATCTTCCTCGCCCTCTCGCTGCTGAGAACGATACTCCACATACCCCTTAAGATAATACTCATGGTCTCGTACCTTCTGGTGCTGGTCCTGGCCTTCGTCGTTCCACCCTTCTTCGTCGCCATCGGGTTCGATGCGGGAGGAGCCACCACGGGCCCCATGTCAGTTCCCTTCATAATGGCACTGGGCATGGGTCTTGCAAGAACCAGGAGCCGTGATGAGGAGAGTGAGTTCGGCTATGTGGCCATGTCCTCCATCGGACCGGTGCTGGCAGTTTTCATACTGGGTGCTATCTTTTCTTCCTCGCCTGCAGGTGCGGGCGCCGAAGGGGAACATGCAATGGGCTTTTTCTCGCTGCTGCTTGAAAGCTTTTCCAGCACCGGGGCCGCACTCCTTCCGCTTCTTGCCGTATGCATCATAATGCAGCTCTTTGTCATGAAGCTTCCCTTCTTCCAGGCATTGAAGCTCTTCATCGGTATATTCTACGCATATATCGGGCTTGTGCTTTTTTCCACCGGTGTCGAATTCTCCTTCAGCTCCGTGGCCCGTCAGCTGGGAGGTGCGCTTGCATCCTCATCCCCGATGCTTCTTGCCGTGGTCGGAGGCGTGCTCGGCGCATGTGTCGTGCTGGCCGAGCCTGCGATCTGGGTCCTGACCGAGCAGGTCGAGGAGGTCAGCGGCGGAAGGATAAAGAGGATGCTCATGATGGTGACGCTGTGCATCGCCGTATCGGCGGCAGTGATGCTTTCACTGCTGAGGACAACGGCAGGGCTTTCCATTCTTTACTTTGTCGTTCCGGGATATGCTATAATCCTTCTCATGATGATATTCACGCCGAAGCTCTTCAGTGCGATCGCCTTTGACTCGGGCGGTGTCGCAACCGGCCCGATGAGCTCCGCCTTCCTCCTGCCATTTGCGATCGGAGCGGCAGGCGGAAGCGCCGATTCCGCATTCGGCCTCATCGCACTGATAGCCATGATGCCCATCTTCTCGATCGAGATCCTGGGTCTCATCTTCAGGCATACCGTGAATAAAGGCTCAAAGGGAGGTGCTCGATGATAAGTTCGACTCTTGTTGCGATAGTGAAAAAGGGTGAAGCTTCAAAGCTCATGTCGGCAGCCAGGGCCAAGGGAGCTCCAGGCGGCTCCGTGATAAGTGCCCGCGGAACCGCAATGAACTCAATACTTGCGGCCCTCGGACTGGGAGACACAAGCAGGGAAGTGCTGCTGAGCGTCGTTGAGAGGGAGAAGCTTGATGAGATACTCTCTGCCGTGAAACGCGTCAGGGCCAGCGGGATCGCACTCGTGATAGATGCCTTCAGAGGTGCTGAAGAGGAGGAGATGGAAATGGACGGACAATATGAAATGATACAGGTTATCTGCCAGGACGGTTACAGTGAGGACATCATGGCAGTCGCACGCAGGGCAGGTGCCAAGGGCGGAACGGTAGTCAATGCCCGCGGAACCTCGACGGAGCAGGACGTAAAGTTCTTCGGCTCTCCTCTTGTTCCTGAGAAGGAAATCCTCATGATAGTCATGGAAAAGAGCAGGGCAGAGGCCGTCAGGAAGGCGATAAGCCAGATGGAAATCCTTAACAAGAAGGGTATGGGAATCATGTTCTCAGTACCTGTCAGGGACTTCGTCAACTTAGGTTAATACCCTTACTTCCAGCATGCCGTCCCTGTATTCGGTACTGAGGACGGTGTATGACCGGTAGAGCTCGCTGAGGGCTTTGCCGTCCGATGGGTCGAGAGTGAACGTTTTCTCACTCCTTCCCGTCACCGCCTTTTCCCACATGGCATCGGTAAGCTCTCCGATGCCTGTTCTGTTTCTAACGCTTATTTCAATATGGTCGGGGACAGCCACCCTGAGGCGCGAGAGCGCGATTTCGCTTGAGACGGCATCCATCTTGTTGAAAACGACAATGCGGTCGCTATTCGCCGCTCCGAGATTTTCCAGTACCTCCAGAGTTGTCTCATAGCACTGTTCTGCCGCCGGATTGGCCATGTCCAGTACGATGATGAGTGTGTCTGCATACTTTGCCTCTTCCAGCGTTGATGAAAAGGCGCTGATGAGGTGGTGGGGAAGGTTTGATACAAAGCCGACGGTGTCGGTAACGGTAACTTCAACCCTGTTTTTAAGCTTCATCGTCCTCGTGGTTGGGTCTAAGGTGGCAAAGAGCCTGTCCTCTGCCAGAATGTCCGAAGAGGTAAGGAGGTTCAGCAGGGAGCTCTTGCCCGCATTGGTGTACCCCACCAGGGCGAAGGAGTAGGTCTTTCCCCGGCTCCTCGATGCCCTTTGCACCGTTCTTATCTTCTTCACTTCCTCAATTTCCCTCTTAAGAACGGTTATCCTTTCTGAAAGTGCTCTCCTGTCCAGTTCCAGCTGCCGCTCTCCGGCGCCCCTGCTGCCCTTGACGCCACCCCGCTGCTGGGAGAGATCCTCCCACCTCCTTCTGAGGCGCGGAAGGGAGTACTCGGCCCTGGCCAGGGCAACCTGGAGCTTTGCCTCCCGGGTTTTTGCCCTGTCGGCGAAGATCTGGAGGATTACTTCCTCCCTGTCGATGACACAGCAGTCAAGGGCTACTTCCAGGTTCCTGAGAATGCGGGGGGAGAGCGATGTGTCGAATACGACACAGTCGCACCCGTGAAAGAGGATGTTCTCCTTCAGTTCCTCAACCTGACCCGAGCCCAGCATGGTCGCACTGCTGTACTCCCTGATCCTGAAGGTGATGCCTGAAAGGGTCTTAAGCCCCATTGTGTCCACAAGGGCTTCCAGCTCCTCCATGCGGAGGGCAGTGTCATTCACATCCTCATAGGGGATGACAAGCAGCGCGGTCTTTACCTCATCTCTGTTTTCGATCATAACTCTGACAGTCTATACATTAGATGGGGCGCTGTCAAAACATTGAGCTGCTCATGTACTTGTGAGAAGTGCGGTTTTGGATTAATCTCAGACGTGAGGTTGATTATATGGCATTGAACTGTGGTATCGTTGGACTTCCCAACGTAGGCAAATCTACAATATTCTCAGCAGTCACATCCGCTCCCGCGGAGGCTGCGAACTATCCTTTCTGCACCATTGACCCGAATATCGGAATGGTGGCCGTCCCCGATAAGAGACTTGACAGGATCGTAAAGCTCATTCCCCCTGCAAAGGTAATCCCGGCAACGGTTGAGTTCGTTGACATCGCCGGCCTTGTGGCAGGTGCCAGCAAGGGTGAAGGTCTCGGCAACAGATTCCTGGCATCGATCAGGGAAGTGGGCGTGCTTGCCCACGTCGTCCGCTGTTTCGAAAACAGCGACATCATCCATGTCAATAACAGGATCGATCCCGCAAGCGACATTGAGACGATCAACATCGAGCTGGCCCTTGCCGATCTCGAGACAGTTGAGAAGAGATATGACAAACAGAGCAGGATGGGCAGGGTGAACAAGGAGATGCAGAAGGAGAATGAGTTCTATCTTCCGATTCTTGAAAAGCTCAAGGCCGCCCTTTCAGAGGGCATTTCCGCCCGCTCCGTGATAACCGATGAGGATGAGATCAAGGCACTTTATGACCTTCACCTCATTACGATGAAGCCAGTCATCTACGTCTGTAACGTCGATGAGGACTCGATCCTCGAGGAAAACGATTACGTTAAGACAGTAAGGGCCATCGCTGAAAAGGAAGGCGCTGAGGTTGTGGTCATCTGCGGCAAGATCGAGAGCGAGATCGCAGCCCTTGATACCGAGGAGGAAAAGAAGGAGTTTCTGGAGGCAGTCGGTCTTGAGGAGAGCGGTCTCAACCATCTCATCAGAAGCGCATATGCCACTCTCGGTCTCAGGACCTTCTTCACCGCAGGGTCCGATGAGGACAGGGCATGGACCTTCCATGCGGGTGACAAGGCACCCCGCTGTGCAGGTGTCATCCACACCGACTTCGAGAAGGGTTTCATCAAGGCTGAAGTCTACAACTGTGAGGACCTCTTCAACTACGGCTCCGAACAGAAGGTCAAGGAAGCCGGACGTCTCCGTCTTGAAGGCAAGGAATATGTCGTTCAGGATGGCGACATCATGCACTTCAGATTCAATAACTGATTCCACTTACAATGACCGTCTGAGACTCTCAGGCGGTTTTTTTCTTTCAGAAGGGGACATACTATATATTTCTGTTAACAAGAGGTCATAGCATAACGATAAGCAGGTAATATTCTCTATATCGTCCATGGCTTTACTTTTCCAGTGGCCATATTTCCCTATCGAAGATATCATTGGCATTTGTTGTATTTTCGTTATTGTACGCAATCCTCCATAATGCTTTTGCATATTTTCTTGGAAGAGCAATTATTCCGTCTCTGATCATTTCAACCACATTTCTGATGCGAAGGCAGGTAATATCATCTATTCCCGTATTCAGCTGTGAATCAATAATAGGCTGCAAATGAGCCTCATCTGTTGCAAAAACTGGTATTCCGGTAGCTTTTGCAAATGCCAGGGAGCATGCTTCACCCTTATTTTTCCCTGGTTTGAGCGGATTAATCATAACTCTTTCGAGTGCCCGGAAAGACATGTCATAAATTGCTCTGCCTGATGCTTTGGTCTACGATTCTGACCTTGCCGATTGAAATCAGGTCTGATAGCTGTTTTGTTGCACTTGCCGGATAACGCACCTCTTCAAAGGCGTGCCTATGCATGTAGATTTCATCGGCAATCAATGGCAGAACCTCAAACAGAAACCGGTATTTCTCGCTGCCACCAAGCTTCAAACAGAAATCTGCATCAATGATTATTTTATCCAGCACTACTGATCCTCCATGATCTTATCAAGTTCCTCATCAGAAGGAAAAGGATTCCTGAAGGGTTCTGAAATTCCAATGTCAATTGGTTTCAGGTTACTGATATCTAAGAGATATTCCAGCTTTTCAAAGGTAATCCTATTGTTTTCATAGGCATCGGCAGCCAACTCCGTAAGATTGTCGATTACAATCTTTTCATCTCCCTGAGGAATTGAAAGTGAATATCGTTTTCTTCCTGCTGAAACTTCATCTTCACTTGCATTAAGAAATCTGTTTCTCTCCGTCTTTGTTATAAATCCAATTTCAAAAAGCCGTTTGACCATGGTTCTGTAGGGGACGCAGAACAGCTCAGAAAGTATCAATATATCCTTGAAGGAAACATTTTCAGAGGCTATGCCGTAAGTTCTCAGCTCTTTCAGCAAAAGTTCTTCTTCCACAAGGAATTCTGCAGCAAAACGATTTGCCTTCAATTCATTACGGTCAGTGGTCGCTTCATCCATGACATCTGCAGGTACTACATCAATCCTGTCATCTTTCCATATATGATAGAGTTCATGCCCCGCTGCAAATACCTGGCAATCAATAGGAATTGAAGAGTTGATCACAACAAACGGCTTCTGATTCTGGCCATCTCCTCTTGCCCCCCTGATCCTGGTAAATCCCCATACAGTGTCTTTTCCTAACGGATAGTAAATAACCCGAGCATAAAGAGAAAGAATCTGAAAAATCTGAATGCCTATGACATCATTCATTTTTCTGCATACTCCAAGTCTGGAAGCTGCATATTCTTTTACTTCCCGAGCTTCTGCTTCCGTCAATTCCGGTATTTTTATTTCAGGCACGTGCAAGTTCCTCCAAAAACAGAATCTCATCAATGGCAGATCTGAGCATCTCCACTTTTTCACGGGTTTCCTCATCCTGCATCGTTCCCATAAAGGCCATGCTCTGCTCAGGTTCACTTTGCGTATCCACCGTAAGTAAGGAATCGGTAGTAGTGCCAAGAACAGAAGCAATCTTTGCCAGTTCGCTTACATTGATTGCCTTTGCACCATTGATAATCTTGCTCATCACCTGCTTTGAGATGGAAAGTGCATCTGCAAGGCTCTGTTGCGTCATTGATCTATTGTCCAGTTCTTTCTGGATATTTGCACCAACCTGGGCAAAGTTTATTGCGTACATGGTAATCTTTCCTCCTATTCACAAACCTCCATTTCATTGAAATGGATGGATTGTTTTCCTTCCATGCTCAATATAGTAGTGTATTTTCCAAAAAGTCAATGTTTCATTGACTAAATAATGATATATTGTTTATGTTTTGTTAACATATTACAAAATGGGCTATTTCAGTAAGTGTTTTCTGCACAAAGTTCTCCCTGCTGGTCTGACTGGATAGGTATGGCAAAATGTTCAGCAGGAACTTATCATACTTCTGTTCTTCGTCTTTTCGCTTGGGACCAGCGTGGCAGTATAAGATACAGGAGGACAAAATGAAGAAAGCAGCTCTGATAATCATCATGGTAATGCTGACGGTATCACTCCAGGCGGGAATCGATACGATTCTCTCAGTTAAGACCTACTACACGGGAAACAATATCCCTGCTGCGTTATTTTCAGTCAAACCTTTTCAGATTCTATGCCGAGTACACCGATGCACCCTATGAAGCATCCTTTTCTCTTGAGTATCTGACAAGGGGACAGTATGGCATTGAAAGTATTTACGGAAACAGGGCCGAGCTTAATGCCCATGGCATAGAGAACGTGATGGCCCTTGCCGGTGATAAGACCAGTGTCCTCATGGTCAATACAGGTCTTAATTACTGCCTGCAGGATGCTTTCAGAGTCGGAGGCTCCTTCACCTGGCAGAAGGACATCACTCACAACAGAAGTGCATACAAAGTAAGTCTGGGAGTCAGCATCAACCCGCTTGATGTCGACTGGAGTAATCTGTTCTGAAAAAGTCACCGGTCAGTCGGTGAAAAATACCTTAATTTCCGCTTGGCATGCATGATGCATCACATTGGCGGAGATAAAGTATGAACAATGATGACAGAACAAGTCTTATGACCCTCTCATTCTTCCTCGGCGGCAGTATCGGGGGCCTATGGGAGACCTTATGGGCACTGCTTACCCGACATGTGCTTGAGTGGAAGAGCGGTATCATGTTCTTCCCGCTTACCAATCCCATATACGGCTTCGGTGCCCTTATCATAACACTATATGCCTTAAGGGAAAAAAGGGCATGGATGATATATCTTTTCTCGGTTGTCAGCTGTACTCTGGCCGAGTATTTATTCTCACTGGCCGAAGAGTGGATCTTCGGGACCGTAAGCTGGGATTACTCATCCCACTTCATGAACATCCAGGGCAGGGTGAACCTGCTTTACTCACTGTTCTGGGGCCTGTTGGGAGTCCTTTTTGCCGGAAAGCTCGTTCCGGTGCTTGTAGCCAGTGTGAAGAAAAATGGTGAATTTTACCAGGACATCACATTCATCCTCCTCATCCTCTACATACCGCTGGCATTCTTCTCCCTGATCGGATGCTTCTACACTGCATACGGAAGCGGCAGTCATGAGGTGCTCTCCCGTCTCTTCAGTGGGGATATGATGGCTTTCTTCTATCCCACCAGAGTTCTAGTTTGATTTTCTGCAAGAAATTACTCCCGTTTTCTATTGACGAGTGAGTATTCTTTTTTGTATTCTGTTCAGGCTGGTCATGTACCAGCATACAAAATTTTCGGAGGGTATAAATCTATGGCAAGAAACATGGCTCCTAGATTTAAGCAGTGCAGAAGACTTGGTGTTAATGTATGTGGACATCCCAAGGCAATGAAGAGAGCAAATGCACCCGCATTTGCAAAGAGAAAGAAGCCTACTGAATACAGTAAGCAGCTTACGGAGAAGCAGAAGCTCAAGGCTTATTACGGCGTTCTTGAGAAGCAGCTTCACCACTACTTTGAGAAAGCTCTCAAGAGTGACATGATGACCGGTGATGCACTCGTCATCCAGCTCGAGAGAAGACTTGATAACGCAGTTTACCGCATTGGTTTCGGTAACTCTATCCGTCTTGCACGCCAGCTCGTATCCCATGGACACATCCTGGTCAACGGCAAGAAAGTCGATATCCCTTCCTATGAACTCAAGGTCGGCGATGTAGTCTCCCTCAAGGAGAGCTCAAGAAAGAACGAGCACTTCAGAGACTGCTTCCTCGGTCATCCCGCTTTCAATCTTCCCTACTTCGAGAAGAATGAGGACGAGTTCTCCGGAAAGCTTACAAGACTTCCTGAAAGAAGCGAGATCCCTGTAGAAGTTAACGACCAGTTCGTTGTTGAGTACTACAGCAAATAATAACCTTTACTGCATGACACTGCCCCCAGGCGGAGGAAAACCCGGCCACATACGGGAAACTCTGAAGCTGCATCCCCATTCCCATTTTCTGGATGCATCCAAGGAACGTTCTTTGACGGCTGCCCTCAAAAACAAAGAGCGATCGGAAGCTGAAGGGACAGTAAATGTGAGAGACCATCGGATAACCGGTGGTCTTTTTTTGTTTGCCCTGCATGAGTCTTAACTTTGTGGTGAAAGTCCAATGCGGGAACGGTTCCGGTTGCAGGGGCATAAAAGCAATGCTTGGCCTGAAGGAACAGGATTGCCACTCTGCGAGCAGCCCCCCATACAGGCCCCGGACATTTGGATGAGTGTGCAGGATAAGGCATAACTTCACTGACTACTTCAATGTAACTTCACTAACTACTTCAATGTAACTTCACTATCAACTTCAATATAACTTCACTAACTACTTCATTACAACTTCACTAACTACTTCAATACAACTTCAATAAGACTTTGAAGTTGTTGAAGTACTCCGTATTCCTGAGTCCGTTGGTTTCCTCTTCTTTATCTGTTCCTGACGGGGAGATCAGCTGTGGAGTGTTTTCTCCTGTGAGAAATGGAAGGATAATAGTCTGTATTTTATGGATGGATAACTCTCTGGGGAAAAGCCATATATGCTTACAATATAGTTAAATGACCTGAATGTAGGGTATATGCAGAAAGGAAATGATACAAGTTTTACACTCATTTTACACCTTATCATGTTGGCATTTTACATTCATCCAATATAGTCACGGCCAAGGAGACAAAAAGAAATGAAAAAATTTGTTATAACTCTCGCTGTTGCCCTTCTTGCTTCAGCAATGATTTTTGCCAATGGCGCCAAGGAAGTTGGCGGTGTCGTTTCAACTGATGGTTCCACTTCAATGGAGAAGGTTATCGGATCTCTCGGTGAGGCATTCATGAGCAACAACAATGGTGTCACCTTCACATATAACCCCACAGGTTCCAGCTCCGGTATTCAGGCAGTTCAGGAAGGCCGCTGTGATATCGGTCTTTCCTCAAGAAGCCTCAAGGACGCTGAAAAGGCTAACGGTCTTAAGGAAACAGTCCTGGCTCTCGACGGTATCGCAATTGTCGTGAACCCCGCAAACCCCATCAACGAGCTCTCTCTTGAGCAGCTGGCAGATGTTTATACAGGTGCAATCAAAAACTGGAAGGAATTAGACGGCGCTGATGCCGAGATCGTCCTTATCGGCCGTGAAGCAGGTTCCGGCACAAGGGATGGCTTTGAGTCTATCACAAATACTGCGGATAAGTGCCTCTACCGCCAGGAGCTTACAAGTACAGGCGATGTCATCGCCACTGTCGCACAGAACGAGAATGCAATCGGATACGCTTCACTCTCAGCCGTAAAGGATACAATCAAGGCTGTGAAGATCGACGGCGTCGTTCCGACTGAGGAGAGCGTCAAGGATGGTTCATACAAGGTCCAGCGCCCCTTCGTTCTGGTGACTGTTGAGAACAAGGCACTCAGTGCAACAGCTCAGAACTTCTTCGACTGGATCCTGAGCGCTGAAGCCGCCCCGATCATCTCAAAGGCCGGTGCCATCCCCGTGGTATGACAGCATGAAAGAGAAGATAATCAGCTTCATCTTCACAATACTCGGACTGATCGCGGTAGCACTTGTCCTCGTGATAACTCTCTACCTCCTTGTGGCAGGAATCCCTGCCATAAGGGAGATCGGACTCTTCGAGTTCCTCTTCGGACGTACCTGGAAGAGTACTGGACAGGATCCTCAGTTCGGGATCCTTCCCTTTATATTGACCAGTATTTACGGAACATGCGGTGCGATGGTGATCGGACTCCCGATAGGATTCTTTGCTTCCGTCTGTCTTGCAAAGATGGTCCCTGCCAGGATCAAGGATCTCTTCGAGGTCCTGATCGGAGTGCTCTCCGGCATCCCCTCCGTAGTCTACGGTCTCGTGGGTATGCTGGTACTGGTACCCTTCATAAGAAAGGTTTTCAACCTGCCTGACGGTGCTTCGCTTTTCGCGGCAATCCTGGTCCTCTCACTGATGATCCTTCCGTCTGTAATAAAGGTGTCCCTCACAAGCCTTGAAGCCGTTCCCCGCGATTACGAGGAAGCTTCCCTGGCGCTGGGTGCAACCGAGACGGAAACCTACTTCCGCATCACGGTGCCTGCAGCAAAGAGCGGTATCTTCACCAGTATCGTCCTGGGTATCGGCCGTGCGATCGGAGAGGCCATGGCAGTCATGATGGTTGCGGGAAACGTTGCCAACATGCCGTCCCTCTTCTCAAGTGTCAGGTTCCTCACAACCGCCGTTGCGATCGAAATGTCATACTCTTCCGGACTTCAGCGTGACGCTCTCTTCTCAATCGCACTCGTGCTGTTCGTGTTCATCATGCTCATCAACAGCGTGCTCAGCGTGATAAAGAAAGGTAAGAAGGATGAATAGAAAACTGTATAATACCTCGATGAGGGTAATCTCATACGCAGCAACCCTGCTGGTAGCGGCCCTGACGTTCGCCCTGGTGCTGTACGTCCTGCTGAAGGGAGCCGGGAGCATTACCTGGGAACTCCTTTCCACATCTCCCTCCTACCTGGAGGAACGCATCGGAATTCTTCCCGATATCGTTAACACGATTTACCTCGTCATCACCACACTCATAATTGTCCTGCCGCTTGGTGTGGGAGCGGCCATCTACCTCAATGAATATGCAACCAACAGGAAGATCGTGGCTCTGATCGAAGCAGCTGCGGAGACGCTTTCCGGTATCCCCTCGATCATCTACGGTCTTGTCGGAATGCTCCTGTTCTGCCAGTTCTTCTCCCTCAGGACATCACTGATTTCAGGAAGCCTTACCCTGGTTATCATGACGCTTCCCACCATCATGAGAACCACTCAGGAAAGCCTTAAGACCGTTCCGGACAGCTACAGGGAAGGTGCCGCGGCCCTCGGCGCAGGTAAGTGGAGGGTCATCAGGACGGTAGTACTTCCCTCTGCGGTGGGAGGCATCCTCACCGGATGTATTCTCTCTGTGGGAAGAATCCTCGGCGAAAGCGCCGCACTTCTTTTCACCATGGGCTTTGCCCACACGCTGAATGACTACTTCACCGCGCTCTCTTCCTCGGGAGCAACGCTCACCATCGCACTCTATGTCTATGCGAAGGAGCAGGGTGAATTCGAGGTTGCCTTCGCAATTGCCTCGATCCTGATGGTACTGACCATTCTGATCAACCTACTCTCATATTCGCTTGAGAGATATTTCCAAAGGAGAAATGCACGATGAACATTATTGAGAGCAGGAAGCTCAATCTCTGGTATGGAGAGCACCATGCCCTTAAGGATATAGATCTCTCGATCGGGAGCAACTCCGTGACTGCCTTCATCGGGCCTTCAGGCTGCGGAAAGAGTACGTTCCTCAAAACCCTCAACCGCATGAACGACCTGGTTCAGGGCGTCAGGATCGAAGGAGAGGTCCTCTATGACGGATCGGACATCTACGCTCCCGGCGTCGATGTAAACCTCCTCAGGAAGGAAGTGGGCATGGTATTCCAGAAGCCCAATCCCTTCATGATGAGCATCTACGACAACATCGCCTACGGTCCCAGGACCCATGGAGTCAGGAACAAGGCAGAACTTGATGAGACCGTTGAGGAGTCACTGAAGGGCGCAGCCCTCTGGGATGAGGTCAAGGACAGGCTGAAGAAGAGCGCCCTTGGTCTTTCCGGCGGCCAGCAGCAGAGACTATGCATCGCCCGTGCCCTTGCCGTGAAGCCCAAAGTGCTTCTCATGGATGAGCCGACATCGGCCCTTGACCCGATTTCCACATCCAGGATCGAGGATCTTGTCATGCAGCTGAGGGAAAAGTACACGATCGTAATTGTCACCCACAACATGCAGCAGGCAGTCAGAATAAGCGATACCACCGCTTTCTTCCTGCTCGGGGATCTCATCGAGACAGGTAAGACCGAGGAGCTTTTCAGCAACCCGAAGCAGAAGAAGACTGAAGATTACATTACAGGAAGGTTTGGCTGATATGAGAGAAAACTACAGAAAACAGCTTGAGAGCCTCTCAAGGGAGCTCATTGCCATGGGCTCACTCTGTGAGAGTGCCATTGATATGTGCATAAAGGTCATCAGCCGCAGTGAGGCTGTGGGCGATGACATCAAGGTGCTTGAAGGCGAGATCAACTCAAAGGAGAGGGAGCTTGAGAACCTGTGCATCAAGATCCTGCTCCAGCAGCAGCCGGTGGCAAGTGACCTCAGGTTCATTTCCGCCGCCCTCAAGATGGTAACCGATCTTGAGCGTATCGGCGACAATGCGGCTGACATCGCTGAAGTTGCGGCCTACATCGGTCAGCTCGGCGAGGGTGAGAGGAAGGTCTTCTCCGATCTTTCAGACTCCGTCAGACAGATCGTGCGCAACGCAATCGATGCATTCGTGCGCAGGGATACGGAGCTTGCTAAAGAGACGATTGAGTACGATAATGTGGTTGATGCCCTCTTCGTGAAGGTGAAGCACCTCGTTATCGAGTCCATCGACAGGGAGAATGCCGACGGTGAGAGCATCATCGACCTGCTGATGTGTGCAAAGTATTTTGAGCGCATCGGGGACCATGCCGTGAACGTCGCCAGATGGGCCATATTCGCAAAGTGAGGTTTTATGATCATATGTGTTGAAGATGATGACAGCATCCGTTCCCTGGAGCTTTACACGCTGAAGAACGTGGGCTTCGAGGCGATCGGGTGTCCCGACGGAGCCACCTTCTTCGAGGAGTTCCGCAAAACCCGCTGTGATCTCGTGATCCTTGACATCATGCTTCCCGACATGGACGGTGTGACCATCCTGAGAAAGCTCAGGCAGATTTCCTCCGTGCCTGTCATAATGGCAACCGCCAAGGGAAGTGAGTACGACAAGGTGGAGAGTCTCGACCTCGGTGCCGATGACTATCTCGTCAAACCCTTCGGCATGATGGAGATGGTATCCCGCATCAAGGCTGTGCTGAGACGCTCAGGCAAGGGAGGAAAGGACACGCTTGCCTCCGGCGGAATCACGGTCGACACGGGCGCCCATGAGGTTACGGCAGGCGGTGAACCCGTCGTCCTCACCCTCAAGGAATATGAGCTGCTGTGCTGTCTCATGAAGAATCCTGAGACAGTCTTCACACGTGATGACCTTCTTACCCGCGTATGGGGCATTTCGTCATACAGTGAGACACGTACCGTGGATGCTCACATCAAGACCCTGAGGCAGAAGCTCGGTGAAAAGGGCGCTCTGATAGAGACCGTCAGGGGTGTAGGTTACAAATTCAATGAACAGAACGATATTTAGATCAATACTGCTGACATCGGTTCTCATCATGATCTTCTCTCTGGCCGCGACGCTTCTGGTCGTCAACTCCAACTTCGAGAAGTCTGAGGAGGACCGCCTGCGTGCCGAAATCAAGGTGCTTAAGGATGCCGTTGAGGACGGCGGGCTTGATTACCTTACCTCCCTTCAGGTCCCCGATTTCAGAATCACCTGGATCGGAGCCGGCGGGGAAGTGCTTTTCGATGACTCCGTGGATGCCGGGGAGCTGGGAGACCACTCCGACAGGCAGGAGGTCAGAATGGCACAGCTCTATGGCTACGGTAGCAGCAGGCGTTATTCATCAACGCTTTCAACCAAGACCATATATGCCGCCGGTCGTCTTGACGACGGCTCCGTGATAAGGGTATCCATGACCCAGAGCTCGATTCTGCTCCAGTTCCTGACCCTTATCCCCAGCATGATAATAGTCTTCATCATCTCCGCCCTGGTTGCGGTGGTGGTGTCAAAGAAGCTCTCTGACAGGATCATCAGACCGCTTAACAACCTCGATCTCGACAGGCCTCTGGGTAATGATACCTATGAGGAGCTTTCGCCCCTGCTGGTGAAGATCGACGGACAGCAGAAGGAAATCGCCTTCCGCATCCGCGAGCTGGAAGCCAGACGCAAGGAGTTTGCCGAGATCACGGGCAACATGAGCGAGGCGTTCATCCTCATCAATGCCGAGGAGTCGATAATCTCGATGAACAATGCGGCAAACAGGCTCTTCGGAGTCGGTGAGGAAGCCATCGGCAAGAGTATCCTGACGCTGGAGCGTGAGCTCTCGTTCATCAATGCGATAAACAGGGCCCAGGGCGGTATCAGGAGTGAGCAGAGATACTCCAGAAACGGACAGGAGTACTCACTCGTCATCTCCCCGATCATGGAGGGTGATAAGCTGCTCGGCTCGTGCCTTATCTTCCTGAACATCACCGAAAAGGCCCATGCCGAGGACCTGAGAAGGGAGTTCAGTGCCAATGTGTCCCATGAGCTCAAGACCCCGCTTCAGACGATCCTGGCCTCTGCCGAGCTGCTGTCCGCAGGAGTGGTGAAGAAGGAGGATGAGAAGGAGTTCCTTGACAGGATTCACAATGAGGCTTCCCGCCTCGTGTCCCTCATCAACGACTGCATAAGCATCTCCGAACTTGATGAGGATGCCCCGATGCACAGTGAGGAGGTATCCGTGAAGACTATTGTCAGCGAGGTCGAGGAATCACTTCAGGAGGCGGCTTCAAAGCGCGGAATCAAAGTGAATTCCGATGTGGATGAACTGACCCTCAGGTGCGTCCCCCATCTCTTCTACGAGATCATCTACAACCTCGTGGACAACGCAATAAGGTACAATAAGCCGGATGGCAGTATCGATATTTCACTCAAAAAGCGTTCTGAGGGCATCGTTCTCAAAGTGAGCGATACCGGTATCGGTATTCCTCAGGAGAGCCTTGAGCGTATCTTCGAGCGCTTCTACCGCGTGGACAAGAGCCACTCCAGGGCCAGCGGAGGCACCGGACTCGGACTCTCGATCGTGAAGCATGCCGTCCTCTACCATGGAGGCACGATCAGTGCCGCAAGCGAGCTCGGCAAGTGGACCGAGGTCACTGCCACCTTCCCGCTTTCACTTCAGGCCTAAACGGCTTTATATATACTCCCGCCCAGGAACTCCCTTAACAGGGAAGTCCTGGGTATTTCTTCAAGCGGTATCATGTAGCACAGTTCCAGGAACTTCAGAAGTCTTCTTGAGAGAGTGTAGGCATCCCCGCTTTCCGGCTTTACCGACCTTAAAAGCGGGATCGCATAGGGCGTGAGGGCCGCTATCTCATAGGGCAGGGATGAGTTTATCATCGCATCCGCATTGTTCTGATAGGGGAAGATGTGGTTCTTTTCCCCGCGTTCCACGCTGGGCCACATGGCAAGGGTCTCAGTTGCCGAGGTGCCCCTGGTCCTGCTGTCCCTTATCATCCTTCTTATGATCCTGTTGTCAGTCGTGCTTATCCTGTTGTTGTCATCGATGCTGACCGTGGTCAGGCAGCTTATGTATATCTTATAGACAAGGGACGGATCGATATCGGGAACAAGGCCGGGATTGAGGCCATGGATTCCCTCCACGATCACGATCGAACTTTCGGACAGGACCGTGGCGTCACTGCAGTAGCTCCGCTTCTGTGTCCTGAAGTCAAAGGACGGAAGGTGAACCGGGAGACCTTCCGAAAGGTCTGCCATGTTCTTTCTGAAAAGCTCCAGATCGAGGGCTTCCATCACCTCATAGTCGTAGTTGCCGTCCTCATCCCGCGGAACCAGGTCCCGGGAGAGGTAGTAATCATCAAGGGATATCTTGATCGGGGTGTAGCCGAGGATTTCCAGGGCGCTGAAAAGCTTCAGGGAGGAGGTGGTCTTACCGCTGGAGGATGGGCCTGCGATGAATACCATCTTCACGGTTTTCCGCCTCTTTATGTCCTCACTTATCGCCATTATCTGTCTGTCCAGCATCGTCTCGGAGAGCTCTATGAGCCTCTGAGTGTCCCCTTCGGCTATTTTCTCATTGAGGTGACCGAGGGATTCGGCTTTAATGATGCGGCACTCCCTGGCGCTTCTGCAGAAGACTTCAAAGAGCTTCGGATTGTCCTGAAACGGACGTATCCTCATGTAGCCGTCCCGGCTCTGAGGATATCGAAGGAGCATACCCCCGTGGTATGGCCTCAGCTCCCAGAGCGTGAGCAGGGAAGTGCGGGTCACGATCGGCTCATATGCAATGTAGGAAAAGCCGTCCATGCGGCTTATCCTGATGCCGCTGTCGTTTCTCGTTTTCAGCAGGGCAAGCGTCCTTTCATAGCGGGGACCCGAAAAGAGACTGACCGCCTCACTGTACGGTATGTTGATCCTCTCGGTCCTTAAATCGCGCCTCACGGCCTCCCGCATGGTTTCAGCCAGCTCTCCGACCTCGGCTTCAGTCACTTCCTCGTCTGTGAAGCGGAAGAAGTAGCCGTCTCCCAGTGAGTGGCCTATTTCCAGATGGCGGTCAGGGAAGACTTTTGACGCGGCATAGGAGAGAAGGAAGCATAGGGAGTGGCGGTAAATTCGTTTGCCCAGGGGCGAAAAGAGCCTGACCGGCTTAACGTCGGCCGGATAGATGAGTCTGTAGTCGAGACTTTTGAGCTCCCCGTTCACGAGCGCACCCACCACCGGGTCCTTCTCATAGGGTGTGTTTAAATCAGCATTGAGCAGTTTTTCGATATCATCCATGAATATGATTATACCCTGCTTCCGTCGGGAAGTGGTGAATAATCATGCTCATTCCCCGTAGTCGTCGTAATCGCCCCGGGACTCCTTCCTGGCACTCCAGCCGCTGCTCTTTTCCAGCAGCATGTCCGAATCCTCATGCCCGAAACGGTCGTTCCAGGCATTATAACGTCTTTCACTTTTTGCCTTATGGCCTCTGTTCTTTTCGCGGAGGTCTTCTTCTCCATTTGCCATGGCCATATCATCTCACCTCCGGCGTTTTGGTGCAATTGATATTTTCCATTTTTCACATTAATCTTTAATTCATGGAAATCACGATCCTGACAGCTGACCTGACGGAACAGACAGTGAAAAAAGAGGTGCTTGAGACAGATAAGAAGGCTCTTGAGCTAGCACTGTCCCTTCATGATTCATCATCAATGGTTTTTGTTCCCCTGGAACGCATAAGTCCGGTATCAGGATATGTTGCCGTCTTCACGTCCCTTTATGACGGAAAGGTCACATACCTTCGCGGCTGTTCACGGGTCTTTTCCTCTCTTTCGGAGGATGGTATTTCCGCCCTGGTCATAAAGGGCAATGCCAGAAAGCTATCATACATCACCCTGAAAAAGGACAGCCTGGCCGTCATGACGTGCGAGCAGCTCCGCTCCCACAGCCATCTTCACGCCTTCGAGATCCTTTCCTCAGGGGACGATGACATCATGCTTGCAATCGGGGAGGCAGGTGAGAAGGGCGTTTACCCTGCGGCCGTGTTCTCCAGCGACAACATGGAGGTGCTGGGCTGTACGCTCGGGGCCATCTTCGGCATGAGGAACCTCAAGGCGATAGTGGCAGGAGCTGCGGAGACCGAGGTTACGGACTCTCCTGCGGTTCTGAAGAAGCTTGCTTCCTCGAAGGCCGTGAAGGGCATGAGAAGGGGAGGCTCTTCCTCTCTCATGTACAATGCTTATCAGAATGGATGGATCGTGTCGGGAGGGTTTTCTCCCCTTAAGGATCCCAGGGCCCTTCACCTTTCAGGCTCTGAGCTGAACAGGGCGGCAGCCTCCGGCGAGAGTGCCTGCACGGATTGTGCGATCTCATGCAGGAGGAAAACCGGCAGGGGATATCCCTGTCCCGGCTGCCTGGAGTGCATGGCACTGGGATCGGCACTGGGCTTTTATTCCCCTGACAGGATAGTCCGCCTGACCGAAGCGTGCCTTCTCTACGGCCTTTCACCCTCAGAAACGGGTTTCCTTTTATCCGCCCTCAGACAGTGCACCGATCTTCCTTTCACCTATCCCCAGCTGAAGGATGCCGATGAAGGGGAAGTAGTGCGCGTCATTTCCCTTCTCGGACAGAAGAAGGGCATAGGGGAGAGCGTTGCCAGGGGCTTTGACCGCCAGCTCACCCTTGAGGGCCGTCCCGTAACCGTGGACATGAGGGGTGCCCTCGGTGAGGCCATATTTGCCATTTACGGGGAGGGAGACAGCTGCTGGGCCGATCTCATTCTGGGACTTTCAAAGAAATACAGTGCCGCTTCCATGGGTTATGCCGCGGCCTATCTCAGGGTGTATGCCCATGCCTTTCAGGCTTTGGGCCTGGGCCATGTCTATCCGGTTGCGCTCTTCTATGAAAAACTCTTCAGGCACACGCCTGACAGTCCCTTCTTCCTGAAGCGGGCCTTCATGAAAATCAGATGGAACGGCATGAAGGCAGGGGAGCTGCTGAGACTCGGCCTTGAAAGCGTGAAGGCCTATGATGAGGCCAGAGGGGGAAGGGCTGACATTCCGTCCCTTTTCACCGATAACATCAGGGAAGACGGCTCGGAGCTGTCAAAGGTGCGCCTGCTTTCAGGCTATGACAGGGCAATTGCCGAGATT
This sequence comes from Spirochaetales bacterium, assembly GCA_022788185.1. Taxonomy (GTDB): domain Bacteria; phylum Spirochaetota; class Spirochaetia; order Sphaerochaetales; family Sphaerochaetaceae; genus Bullifex. The sequence continues at coordinate 48,979 of JALEVV010000033.1, forward strand.
GAGGCACTTGATGCAGCGTCCGCCCACGGAGAGTAATTCGATCCTGTCCGGATATATCATTGCATAGGTGGGCCCTTCCGGTCCCCTGGGACGGGAAAGGCTTCCCGGATTCAGGTTTATGACACCGTTTTCATCCACCTTAAGAACCGGGACATGGGTGTGCCCCATTATCATGATGTCCCCGCGGGAGAGGGGGACTGGATAGCCGTCGAAGAGGTGGCCGTGGGTCATGGCCGCATTACGGCCGAAGATTTCCCTCACTGTGAACTGGGGAGGTGGGGCAAGGAAGAGGTCCCTGAAGGTCCAGACGCTGTCACAGTTTCCCCTGACACACACGTAGGGAAACGGCGCGCCGCTGAGAGCGGAGGCGAAAGCAGGACCCGTAGGCACCAGATCGCCTGCGATGAGCAGAAGGGAGGAGCCTGCCTCCACGCCCTTCGAGATTATGAACTCCAGAGCCTCGGGATCTGAATGTATGTCTGATGTTACTGTTACCGGTCCTTCCATGTAATGAAATGATATACTCCCGCCTCATGTTACCGCAATTGCAAATGTGGCATAAAAAACGAAATAATTACCATTGTTAAAACCGATATAATTATTTAAGATTAATTGTACGGGGATGATATCTGAAAACGGGAGTACTCTGATGGAAGAACGTTTCTTGACGCTGCGTGATGATCACAGACTGTTTTATCGTGTATGGGCGCCTGAATCCGAGCCTGTCGCGACACTGCACATACTTCATGGAATGGCTGAGCATTCACTGAGGTATGATGATTTCGCACGCTATCTGAACTCTCTCGGTTTCGTTGTATATGCCCAGGATCACAGGGGCCATGGATTTACTAAGGAAGAGGATGAGAAGGGCTGGTTCGCCGACCATGACGGCTGGGCGACCGTATGCCGCGATTCCTTCGACCTTGACCGGGTCATCATGGGTGAGTATGACCAGCTGCCCCACTACCTCATGGGTCATTCAATGGGCTCCTTCATGGCCCGTACCGTCATTACACGGCACAGCTCCGATTTCGATGGTCTCATCATAATGGGTTCCGGTGCCGGTAAAGGCCTCATCGGAAAGGTGGGAAAGGCACTTGCCCTCTCCGCAGCCAGGAAGATTGGTCCCAGAATGCCCAATCAGAAGATGGATAAGCTTACCTTCGGCTCCTATGGTGCAAGAATAAAGGATGCACGCACGCCCTTCGACTGGCTCAGCCGGGATCCGGCGGCCGTTGACGCATACATTGCCGATCCCCTATGCGGCTTCGTGTGCTCATCGGTGTTCTATGCGGACCTCATCGACGGCGTGGAGGCCGCCAACGACAAAAAGCTCATGAAGAAGATTTCCCCGTCCCTTCCGGTTCTCGTCATTTCCGGTGATGCGGATCCCGTCGGTGATTACGCAAAGGGTGTCAGGAAGTTCACGAAGGCATACCGCGATGCGGGACTCAGGGATGTGACGCTGAAGCTCATTCCCGGAGCACGTCATGAGGTATTGAATGAAACAGACAGGAAGGAGACGTATGAATACATCGGCTCCTGGCTGCTGGACAAGGTTCATAAGCTGAATGGATGAGGAACAGAAACTGACCCTCAGGGAGCGTCTGGGCTCCTGGCTTTCCGACATGGGCTTTATTGTGATGAGGTCATTCGATAGCCTCAACCGGGATAATGTACCGATTCTTGCATCAGGACTCGTATATTCGACCCTCGTTGCCTTCGTTCCCTGCTTCACGTTCATATGTGCGATCGTACAGCTTTTCGGGGTGCTTCAGCCCTTCATAGACATCCTCCTGGACTGGCTCTATGCGGCACTGGGCGAGGAGATCGCCAATCAGATAGTGGGGGCGCTCTCAGCCCTGACGTCCAACGGCATGGGCCTCGGAGTGTTCGGCCTTATTTCCTTCGTCTTCACCACGATATTGCTTGTGAACAAGGTGTACACGGTCATAAACGGAATCTTCAGGGCATCACCCCGTTCGGGAACCCTGAAGCGATTCACGACCTTCTTTACCTTCGTGATCCTCACCGCGGTCATTCTGGCCGTGGTGCTTGCCATGAACTCAAAGGCAACCGAATACCTCTCCTCAGTCGTTGACAGCACCCACAGTACCGGTGCGCTGAGAAAGTTCATTGAGCAGGTCGCATCCTTTTTCCTTATTGTCCTCATCCTCTTTGCCCTGTTCTACTATGTGCCCAATGCAAAGGTCCGCTCCAAAAGCGCACTGCTCGGTGCCGTTTTCGGAGCCATCGCCCTTTCCTTCATCACGCTCATCTTCAAGTACATAGTTGCCCTCTCCGTCGGCTACTCGGTGCTCTACGGATCCCTTTCAGCGGTGTTCTTCCTGCTGCTGTACCTCTACTTCTGCTGGTATGTCATCATAATCGCGACCGAGTTCACCTATGTCTATCAGTTCAGGCCTGACCGCCTCCAGCTCAGGGGAATCGGGGAGTCCCCCTCCCGTCAGCTTCAGGACGGGGTAAACCTTCTCATGCTGGTGGCTTCCTCCTACCGAAACGGGGAGGGCGGTGTCAGTCAGAAGGTCCTTATGAGAAGGCTCCTGCTGAACCAGATCGAGCTTGACAACTTCATAAACATCTTCATGTCCCATGGCTTCCTGCTGGAGACCGTTGGGCAGAAGAAGAACATGGCGTATGTTCCCGCAAAGCCCCTTGACCAGATTCTCGTAAGGGACATAGTATCTGCCCTGTATGCCTTCTCGTCGGAGAGCATCGACACGGTGGGTGAAGCCGTGAGCGAGCAGTTTGCCGACACTGGCATCAGGTCCTTCGGGAACCTTACCCTGGAAAACCTGCTGGAGAGAGTATAGATGCTTGTAAACATGCACTTTGCGCCTGCGCTGTCAGGCCATGATTACCCATCCGTCCCCGACTGGACGGCAAAGCCCATGAAGCGCTTTTCCTGCGCTGACGTGACGATTAACTACTACAGAAACGTGAGAACCGCCTCCGGTGAGGACTATGTGTGCATAGCCCACTCGCTTGTGGCGTTTTATGAAAATGAGCCCCGCTTTGCAGTCTCCGTGGAGAAGCAGGATCTGAGATCCCTTTCCTTCCTGCTCGGACAGCCGCTTAAGGATCTTCAGAAGGAGTATGGCGTGAGGGGATACCTCACCGAAGGAGTCACTGTCCTTTACGGTAACGGGGAGCGGGAGGAGCTTGGGCCCCTCCAGAGTGAGGAAAAGGAGGAATTCCTCCTCCCTTATCTCTTTGACATCCTGCTGGACGGAATTGACTATATCGAGGACGTGGTTCCCCTAGACTAAGGGGAAACGGTCCCAGAGGGAGTGACAGAGGGTCTTTATGAGCCCTCTTTTTTTCTGATAGTTGTTCTTTATCGCATCCTCATAGATCTCAAGCACGCGGGAGGCAAAGGCGTCGGATGAGAAGTTGGAATCGGCAAACTCCTTGGCCTTCCGGCTCATTTCCTTTGCCTTTTCCCTGTTCTCGATGAAATATGAAAGATGCTCCTTGAATTCCTGTTCATTGGTAAAGGACCAGCCGGTCTCACCCTCCAGAAGGACGTTGTCGAGGCACTCATCCTTCTTGCACAGCAGCGGAAGACCGCTGGAAAGGGCCTCGATGTATGTGAGTCCCTGGGTCTCGCTCTGACTGGCTGAAACGAAGATGTCGCCGAGTCTGTAGTATTTCGCTATGTCATCCTGACTGACCATTCCTGTGAATATCGTCCTGGGTGCAAGCCCCGTGGTCGCTATCTGCTGTTCGATGGACTTTCTGTCCGGACCGTCACCCACGATCAGGAACTGGTAGTCATGATCCCTGTAGTCGGAGAGGTAGTTGATGACCTCGAGAAGGTTCTTTTCCTTTCCGAGACGCCCGACGAAGATGAGGGTGGGCACATCCTTCCTGATCCCATGGTGCAGTCTCATGTTATCGGTTTCTTCCTCGGAGACCGGGGCATTGTACTTAGTCAGGTCGAGGCCTGTGGGGATCACTATGATTTTTTTCTTAATGTTGTATCCCTGAAGCTGGAGTCTGGTTTTTTCCGTGGGGGCAATGATCGCCTGCATGTAGGAAGTCACGTGCCTGATGTAGGATTTTACCAAAGGTTTACCCATCTTCTTGTTCAGGGCAAGATAGTGGACGTAGTCCTCATAATCGGTATGGTAGGTGTGGATCATCGGCGCATTGGTGTTGCGTGAAATGTCCTTTGCCAGCGTGTAGGTGGAGAACTCGGTGTTGGTGTGGATCACATCGGGCTTCCAGTCTATGAGCTCCTGAATGTACCGCCTGTTGACGGGGTGCTTTATCCTGATGTCGGGATAGATCCTGTCCATGCTCATCGAGCCTATGTATATCACGTTATCCTTCACGTGTGTGGAGATTGACTCTGACAGGGTAAGGACCTTAACCTCATGTCCCTTCCTTTCCAGCGCTTCCTTGAGGTTTTTTACAGATGTTATGACACCGTTTATTGCGGGATAGTATTTGTCGACTGCCAGCAGTACTTTCATAAGTATGATTATCCAACGATTATGCGTAAATAATCAAGGTGTGATTTTCTCAATTCCCATTGTCTCTTTTTCCCATGGTCATTATCATCTGAGGACATGAATCAGAGAAGCAGAAGGCTCCAGTTCTGGACACTCAATGCGGCCTCCTTTCTGGGACAGTGCGGCATTTCAATGGTGAATCTGGCACTGGTTTATCACCTCAGGTACACTATCGGGGCAGATGCCGGGACAATCGGTCTGGCTGCCAGCACATACACGACCGTCTATTTAATCGCATGTCTTTTATTCAGCAGGTTCTATCAGCGTTTTGCACCCCGCATCATGGTAACGCTTTCCGTTCTCGGGATGACAATTCCCGTCACCGTGATCGCGCTCAGCCGTTCGCTTTACGTCATCTTCCCCTGTCTGGTGCTATATGGTGCCGCGATGAGCATGCTCTGGCCCCAGATGGAAGCGTGGATAACCCGTGACAGTGAGGGCAGGGACCTGAACATTCTGACAAGCTCCTTCAACTTCTCCTGGAGCTTCGGAACCGGTATCAGTCCCTATGTGGCTTCGCTTCTGGTCGTCTTCACCCCGTCCCTGGGACTGGCCGGAGGTGCCGCCATCTTCATCGTGATCGCACTTATGATAACCCTTCTTTCCATGAACCGGGAGATCAGGGCGATAAAGCCCGAGGCCGAGCACATAAAGGAAGCAGGGGAGGGGGAGGACCACAGCACACCGCTGCGCTTCGACTCCTATGCGGCCGTCTTTCTTGTTTACAGCGCCCTTTCGGTCGTACTGAACATCTTCCCGCTCTACACCAAGGAAGTCCTTCACATGAGTGAGAGCGTGAACGGTTTTCTCCTGCTGCTCAGGGGATTTTCGACGTGTTTTGCCTTCATATACTTCGGAAGTACATCCTGGTGGCAGTTCAGTCTTAAGTACATCATCGGTGCCGAGGCCGCATTCATCATCCTGCTTTTCATCTTTGCCGGACAGACCTCGGTCTGGGCCCTTGGCCTTTTCATGATAGTGTTCGGAGCCCTCTTCTCGCTGTGCTACAACTTCTCGATCTTCCATGCGGCCTCAGGTGCCGTGGACAGGGGTAAGAGAATGATGATCCATGAGTGCGTGCTAACCCTCGGACAGGTACTGGGTGTTTCGATCGGAGGGGGAATCTACGATAAGCTGGGTTTCAGGAACGTCCTCATGACGCTTGCGGCGGCAGGTGTGCTTATGATCGCGATCCAGATTGTCATCCACGCCTTCGGAAAAAGAAAGAGGACACGCTGAAGTGTCCTCTATGGGCCCAGGTGGATTTGAACCACCGACCTACGGGTTATGAGTCCGCAGCTCTGACCGCTGAGCTATAGGCCCGAATAGCGTAAATATAACAGGCATTTTCTTTATTTGCAAGGGGAGGCGGAAGTAATTCCGTTCATGGAAAAAGGCAGTACTTTTTCAAAAACCTTTTACTTTGTGAACGTTGTGCCCGTCCCCCCACTCTGATATAATCTCTGAAACGGAGGTCTTTATGGTAAAAAAGATCATGGTGACGGCAGTGGTTCTCCTGCTTGCCGTAACTTCGGTATTTGCAGCACCGCTGCGTTTTGTGTTCGGCGATCTTGGTCAGCACCCTGAGATTCTGATGGGCTTCCTGCCTTCCTATCTGCTTGCAGGTGCGGGATACAGACCCGTGGAGCTCATTGAAGGTGATGTGACGGAAATACAGCTTCTTGCAGGTCTTGGCTACAACCAGAGAAAGGTGTGGCAGGATTGTTTAAGCGGGGAAGTGGTAAAGAAAGACCCGATAGTCTACGACGTGCTTGAAACCGACTGGATCCTGAGATTCGTCCAGGGCTTCGGTGACAGCAGCGTGGCAGGAAAGGATCTTTTCACCATGACGGCAGGCTATGAGGGCAAGCTGGAGTTTGCGCTTGACAGCATGGTGAAGGGCCAGACCAGGAATAACGGTATTCCGAGTATGATAAGAAGTCTTGATGACAGGATCGGAACCTATGACGGTGACATCTATCCCGACCTTCGCGGTAACAGGACTGCCCTCGGCAGTGTGCTTGCCCTGCAGTTAAAGTATGACGAGATGGATGACAGAATGACCACGACGGATGGTTTTGTGGCCAAGGCTGATCTCAAGTGGGCTCCCTCCTTTCTGAACGGCGCACTCGACGGAAAGGCTGATTACTACTCTCTCACTCTCAATGCCGTGGCGGCAAAGACGGTTTTCGCCTACAGTGAAAACGGTAAGGACATGTTTACGATAACCCTGGTTGACAGGGGCAACGTGAACTGGACAGACGGTTCGATTGTTCCCGTATGGGCTCAGGGCCCTGTGTCCCTCGGCCGCAAGGTCAGGGGATTCAACACCTGGACATACAATACCCAGTTCACTGCAGTGAACAACTTCGACGTGAGATTCGCAGGACCCAACCTGGGCGTTAAGGGCATATTCCCGAGAGTAAACCTCTTCTACGATATCGGCTACGGCTGCGGTAAGTACTTCAACACCCAGATCTCAGAGGGCAACTTCCTGATGAGCACCGGTGTTCAGGTTACGGTGTCCTTCTTCGATTTCATCGACCTGGGATATCAGGTGGCTTACCTATTCAGCGGGGAGAAGTTCTCCGAAGGAACAAAGAAGGTTGTGGGAAGCTTCACCTTCTTCCTCGATTTCTAAATACTGTAGGGATTGACCTCGCCCTTCACGAGGGGCTCGGTTATCCCTGCTTCCTCAAGCGTCTTCAGCACGCTTTCCAGTCTGTAGGACTGGATGTACATGACGCTGATGCGGACCATCGGCCCGTCGATAATGTCGACGGTGGGCCTGAGGCCCGCTTTTTTTATGTTCTCAACCACCGTATAGGCATTCTTAATGTTCGTGTACGTTCCGATCTGGATGGTGTACCACCCGGTCTCCAAGCCCCTGATGTATTTTGTTTCCGGTGTTTCCGGCTCCGAGAGGACTTCCAGAGTCACTTCGGCAATTCCCTTTTCATATATTCCCAGCTGTCTTGCCGCTTCCGGCGTCAGGTCTATGATGCGGTCCTCCGCATAGGGACCCCTGTCGTTTATCCTGACCTCGACAGAGGCTCCGGTTGCTTTGTCAGTTACCCTTACAATGGAACCGAAGGTAAGAGTCCGGTGGGCTGCGGTCATGGCGGAGGTATCAAATACCTCCCCGTTGGCTGTAAGGGCGCCCTTGCGGTCTGCGGTATACCAGGATGCGATTCCGTCCTCGGCAAAGAGGGAAAAAGAGAGAATTGTAAGCAGGAACAGTATGAAAAGCTTCTTCATGCTTTGAATAATACCGTAGTTTGGTTTTTTGTCAAAGGCAATTCCACATGTGGCAATAAATCATAAATTATGCCATAATCAGCTGTTATGAGTGAAATACAGAACAATCACTGGGCAGATATTTATGCCGACAGGATAATACGCGAGAAGGGTGATAAGGAAGTCTATACATGCGCAAGCGGAATCACGCCTTCCGGAACGGTTCATATCGGAAACTTCAGGGAGATCATCTCCGTTGAACTCGTCGTGAGAGCCCTCAGGGCCAGGGGAAAGAACGTAAGGTTCATCTACTCATGGGATGACTATGATGTATTCAGAAAGGTCCCCAAGAACATGCCTGAGCAGGAAAAGCTCGCCACATATCTCAGAAAGCCCATCACGCTCGTGCCCGACACGACAGGCAGGGCAGACAACTATGCCAGGGGCAATGAGCTGGATGTGGAGAAGATCCTTCCCAAGGTGGGTGTCACTCCCGAATACCTCTATCAGGCAGAGCGCTACCGTTCCTCAATGTATGCTGAGGGCATGAGGACAGCCCTGGAAAAGAGAGCCGAGATCAAGGCCGTGCTCGATGAGTTCAGGACAGAGCCTCTTCCTGAGGACTGGTGGCCGATTTCCGTCTTCAGTTCCTTCACCGATAAGGACACAACCACGGTCCTCGGCTGGGACGGTGAGTGGGGCATCACATACCGCGATGACTCAACAGGTCAGGAGGAGACCATTGACCTCAGGACCACACCCTATGCAAAGCTCCCCTGGAGAATTGACTGGCCGATGAGATGGGCCCGTGAGGGTGTCGACTTCGAGCCTGCAGGAAAGGACCACCACTCCGAGGGCGGCTCCTTCGATACCTCGAAGAAGATCGTGAAGCTCTTCGGCGGCGAAGCTCCCGTTTCCTTCCAGTATGACTTCATATCCATCAAGGGACGCGGCGGCAAGATAAGCTCCTCCTCCGGTGAGGTCATCTCCCTTTACGACGTGCTTGAGGTCTACACACCTGAAATCTGCCGTTACCTCTTTGTGTCCACAAGACCCAATACCGAGTTTGCCATTTCCTTTGACCTTGATGTTCTCAAGATCTACGAGGATTATGACAACTGTGAGAGGATTTACTTCGGCCTTCTCGACGTGAATGAGAAGAGAAGGGCAAAGGAAAAGAGAATCTACGAGCTCTCTCAGGTGGGTGAGGTTCCCACTGAGCCCTCATACCAGATTCCGTTCCGCCACCTTTGCAACCTGCTGCAGATCCACTCCGGTGATAAGGAAGCAGTGCTCAGATCCCTTCCTGACATCACGGAAAGTCAGGCAGCCAGACTTAAGCAGAGAATGGACTGTGCCTGGGCCTGGATCACGACCTTCGCACCCGAGGAGTTCAGATGGTCACTTGCCGATGAGGGCACACCGCTCGTTGAGGTAAGTGAAGGTGAGAGAAGGGCTCTCTCTTCCCTCGCAGCGTCCGTCCGCGCCCATCTGGATGAGTGCACCGAGAAGGAGTTCTCCAACTACCTCTATGAGGCAGCTGCGGCAGGTGAGCTTGAAAGCGCAGCCTTCTTCTCCCTGGTTTACCGCGTGCTCATCGGTAAGGAGAGGGGACCCAAGCTTGCGGGCTTCATCAAGACCTGCGGTGCAGACAGAATTGCAACCATCCTGGAGAGGTACTGAGATGGATGTCATCCTCTTAAACGGTTCCCCGAATGAGAAGGGCTGTACATACACGGCCCTCTCGGAGATTAAGGATACTCTTGAGAAGGAAGGTCTTACCGCTGAGATAATCCACGTGGCAAAGGAAGGCTTTACCCGTGAGGATGTGGATGCGGTTGCCGAAAAGGTTAAGTCGGCTGACGGACTCATTCTGGGATCTCCCGTCTGGTATGCATCCTCCTGCGGGCTTGGCGACTACTTCTTCGATCTTCTCTTTTCCAGAGTAGGATCCTTCATGAAGCTGAAGTTCGGTGCTTCCGTCGTGTCGTGCAGAAGGGGCGGTGCTTCCGCTGCCTTCGATCAGCTGAACAAGTACTTCACCATCTCCCAGATGGCGGTCGTTTCCTCCAACTACTGGAATCAGGTGCATGGAAACACCCCTGAGGAAGTTAAGAAGGATGAGGAAGGAATGCAGACGATGAGAATCCTGGCCCGCAACATGGCCTATCTCATCAAAGCGGTCAGAAAGGCTGAATTGCCCCTTCCCGAAGCCGAAGTGAAGATCAAGACGAACTTCATCAGATAATCATTCAGGCATCCTCTCCTTCGGGGATGCCTTTTTTCAGGAGGTTTACGTGAACTTTTCGGATATGATGAAAATGAAGGGTGCCTGGGATAAGTTTTCCTCATCGCACCCTCAGTTTGTCAGGTTCCTCTCCTACATGGACTCATCTCCGGTGACGGAGGGAACGGTGTTCCGTCTCTCCGTTCAGCGCCCGGGAGAGGAAAAGGAAGTCAGGACCAGCATTGCCATAAACGAAAGCGACCTGGAGCTTATTGAGCTTCTCAAGTCCATGGCCCGCAAGTGATCAGAGGGTTCTGAAGATCTTATCCAGAACCACCTGGTTGTTTCTCCACTTGGGATTTGCCTTCACCCTTAAGTCAAGGGTGAGGGAAGAGCCCGGGAATATGCGCTTTATTTCCTTAAAGGCTTCCTTTCTTATCTTCTTTATGTTCTCGCCGCCCTTACCGACGATGATACCCTTCTGACCGTCACGCTCAGTGATGATGAAGGCCCTTACCCAGACAGACTGCTCTGTTTCGTTATACTCAATGTCCGCCACATCCACGTAGATTACGTGGGGAAGCTCATCGGTGAGCAGGTTTATGGTCTTTTCCCTAATTATCTCTGAGATCCTGAACTCCAGCGGCTGATCGGTATAGGCTTCCTCCCCGTAGAGAAGGTCTCCCTCCTTTGCCAGGGCAAAGAGCTCGATGAGAATCTCATCCACGCCCTCGTCATTGAGTCCGCTTGCAGTGAGTATGACACTGCTCTTCACATGGTGCGTGAGAAAGAACTCCGCATCCTTCCTCTGGTCCTCGCTGACAACGTCACTCTTGTTCAGAACTGTGACTATGGGAGCCTTCACGGCCGAAAGAAGGGCTGTTATCGCTTCCTCTTCCTCGCCCATGGGTCTTGTGGCATCGACGATGTAAAGGATGATGTCGCTCTCACTCAGCGCACCTGCGGTTATTTCCTGCATCCTTCTGTTGATCGTCTTTCCGCCTAAGTGGTAGCCCGGCGTGTCAGTGAATATGAGCTGTCCCCTCTGATCGGTATAAATGCCCCTTATCGCATTTCGCGTGGTCTGCGGGGTCGGGGCCGTGATCGAGACCTTCATTTCGCATATCGTGTTAATAAGGGTTGATTTTCCCGCACTTGGACGCCCTATAACGGACACTGTCGCACACTTCATTGCCTTCTCCTCATGGGACGGCAAACCTTTTCACCGGCCCTTTTTTCGATTATACTGAAAAACATGAGTGAAGAGAAGAAGAATACGGGTGCAGCAAACCCTGCACTGGATGATAAACTTATGAAGACACGCTCCGTGATGCTCACGGGCGAGATCACGAAGGAAAGCGCTGATCAGGTGGTCAGACAGCTTCTGGTGCTGGACAGCGAATCGGATGAACCCATAACTGTATATATCAACTCCCCCGGCGGGGACGTGGATGCGGGCTTTGCCATCTACGACATGGTGAGATTCATCTCGGCTCCCGTAACGATGGTGGGAATCGGACTGGTTGCCTCCGCAGCCTCACTGGTACTGCTGGCAGTACCTGCCGAAAGAAGGGTCGGCTTTGCCAACTCCTCATACCTCATCCATCAGCCCCTTTCGAAGATGAAGGGTGTTGCCGCCGACGTGCTGATCCATGCTTCCGTCATTGAGCGCCTCAGGGCCAAGCTTGACGGCATCATCGCCGAAGCAACGGGAAAGAGTGTGGATGAAGTAAGTGCCGACACCGAGCGTGACCACTGGCTCTTTGCCGATGAGGCACTCTCTTATGGCCTCATTTCCCGCATCGTGAAGTCAAAGTCAGAGCTCTGATTTCTTTTTCCGTGATTTTTTCTTAGGAGGACGAAGCTCATCCCTGACGTGATTCACGTAGGCACACAGAGTCTCCGAGTCCTCCACATCCTCAATATACTGGTGAAGCTTTGCACCCTCAAACGGATAACCCTCCGGAAGGTCAGGTGCGAAGCTTCTTCCTTTTTCAGTGTTCGCGAAGTAGAAAACGTCATCGCATACCAGCCCCAGGACGCATCCGTCCAGATAGATGCAGTAATCACCGAAAAGTTTCCTGAAGGTCACACAACCGCATGGGGAGAGCTGATCTGAAAGGAACTGTACAAACTCAAGAGTGGAAGCCATGATTCCACTATACCACGGAAAAACGGAAGGTTTCAGTTTATTATTAATATGAAGTACTTTCTCCTGATCCTGCTCTTCTTCCTCATATCCTGCCGACAGGATGTGGTTACCATCCCCGACAGCCTTACCGTCATTACCTATAACCTCTACAACATGTTTGATTCCTCTGACGACGGAACCGAATATGCCCAGTACCGTCCCCAGAGCGGCTACACCGCCAGGGACGCGCAGAAGCGGTGCGAGCTCTGCAGCGCACTGCTGCGCCGCAGGGATTTCGATGCGGATGTCATGATCTTTCAGGAGGTGGAGAGTGAGAAGGTGCTTGAAGCAATTCTGGACAGCGGGATGAGGAGGCGTGGGTATCTCTACTACGGGATTGCCCAAACAGACAGTCCGATATCGGTAGGATTTATCAGTAAAATAAAACCGACGGAGGTCAATCTCCATGATTCGGGGGATGGGAGGGCATTCCTATCGCTGGAGGTGATGAAGGGCGGACGTCAGTATCTGATAATAGGGCTCCATGCAAAGAGCAATCTTGGCTCCGATGAGGAGAATGTCACTCTGAGAAGGCAGCTTGCCCGCCATGTAAGGGAGCTTGCGGGAGAGCGGGAAAACTGCATAGTGGCAGGTGATTTCAATTCAGTAATCAGAAAGGGTGACATGCTTTCCCCGGTCGATGACGGAGCCTCCCTTCATGTGGTGACCGATATGGATGGTGTCAGAGGGGGAGCGTTTTACGATGCCACTGAGGATCTGTACTTTCCCCTTTCGGCGGAGGGAACCTACCGCTATCAGGGAGAGTGGTACTTCTATGACAAGATCCTGGTCTCGGAAACGATCGTGAGGGAGTCTTCCTCCCTGTCCCTGGAGGTCATGAATGTGGACTCCGTTTCAGGGGAGGATGGAGCTCCGATTCCCTATGACAACTCCTCAGAGAGTGGTTATTCCGATCATTTTGCTGTAAAATTGACGCTCGAATACTGAGGTGCAACTATGGAAGACATAAGAGAGATTCTGACAGGCGGACAGAGCTTCAGCTGGACGGATGAGGGGGACTGCTTCTCCGCAGTCCTGAATGAGAAGGTTTACAGGGTAAGTTCGGCTGCCGACTTTGAGAAGGATGAGTTCCTGCGTGAATACTTTGACTTATCCACCGATTACGATGAGGCCCGGAAGGTGATAAGCGGCAAGGATGAGCTTCTTAAATCCGCAGTGGAAAAGTTTCCCGATCTCAGGATCCTGAGGCAGGATCCCTGGATCGCGCTCATCAGCTTCATCCTGAGTCAGAACAACAATATAAAGAGAATAAAGGGGCTTTATGACACTATCGCCAGGAACTACGGCCATGAGGTTGAGCCCGGCTACTGGTCCTTCCCGACCCCTGAGGAGTTTTCCAGGGCAACCCAGAGCGAGCTCAGGGACCTGAGGGTAGGCTTCAGGGACAAGTATCTTATCGATGCGATCTCGAAGGCAGAGCTGCTGGAAGGAATCAATGACCTTCCCTATGAGGAAGCCGAGAAGAGACTCATGTCGATAAAGGGCGTGGGAAAGAAGGTTGCCTCATGCATACTTCTGTTCGGCTGTCACCGCATGGAGGCCTTCCCCGTGGACGTCTGGATCAGGAAGGTCCTGGATACCTATTATCCGGGAAAGGACCTCTCATACTTCGAGCCCTATCCGGCCCTCTGTCAGCAGTATCTCTTCTCAATGGCCAGGTACATTAAGCTTTAAGCTTTTCCTCCTTTGGAAACTTGAGCTCGTAGAAGATCTGTTCAAGCTCAAGGCCTATGTTTATGTTGTGGACCACCGGGGTCACTCCTGAAGGGGTGGCCATGGGCTTCAGGGTAATGGGTGAGAAGTTCAGCACTCCCGTGATTCCGCACTCCAGCAGGTGCATGTAGCACTCCTGGGCGCTGGCTTCCGGGACCGTTATGATTGCGGCCTTTACCTTGTGTACCCTGATGACCTCCTCGAGACGGGAGAGGGGATAGATGGGAATCGGGTTGGATGCATCGGAGTAAACCACCGGATCGCTGTCGAAGCCCGCAACCATCCTGATGCCGTCCCCCTCGAAGCCGGTGTAGTTCATCAGGGCCTTTCCGATCCTTCCGCAGCCCACGATGATAACGTTCTGGCTCTCACCCTTTCCCAGGATCTCACCGATACTGGAAATGAGATCGGAAATCTCGTAACCGCCCCTTTTCTGACCGTGTATTTCCAGAAGGGAGAAATCTTTCCTCACTATTGCTGCGGAAACGCCCGCAGCATCCGCAAGGTTATGTGCAAAAACTTTTTCTAATCCGATAGCCCGGAGTCTGGTCAGGGCGCGATAGTAACGTGTAACCCTGATTAGCATGTCATTATTCATGATTTTTCCTTATTTAATGTGACTAACGTAACATAAAAATCAAGAAATGTCAAATAAAAATATCGAAAACAGGGTTATAGTTATCTAACAGTCACATTTGAATTGAAAATACCCCCATGAATATTGTATTATATACACATTAGTCTAAAAGGAGGAGTTATGTCACAGAGTCTGTTTTCTGATGATCTGCTTTCATTTATAGATGAGTGGAAAAACAAGCCGGGCAATCTGATCATGGTACTGCACCGCGTGCAGTCCGAGATCGGGTACATTTCCCGTGAGGCGGCTGATGAAGTATCCCGTCTGCTTGACGTTCCGCTCGCAACAATCTGGGGTGTGGTGACGTTCTACCACTTCTTCAAACTGAACAAGCCCGGCAAGTACAACATCCAGGTATGTCTTGGCACCGCATGCTATCTTAAGGGCGGTGACATGATCATCGATGAGCTGGGACTGCAGAAGGGACTGGACATCGACGGTCTCACCGAGGACGGAAAGTTTTCCCTTCAGGCTGTGCGCTGCGTAGGCTGCTGCGGACTTGCTCCGGTCATGACGATCGGGGGCGAGGTCTTCGGCAAGGTAACCAAGAACCAGATTGCGGGTATTCTGGATAAGTTTGAATGATCCATCAGGGATCTGACTTTCTGACTGAGGCTGTCATGAACAGCCTTGAGGCCTCAGCGTCTGAAATCGTGATTGCATGCACCGTGCTTCCGGCTTTCGTGGACATAACCGTGAAGGATGACGGAGAGGGACTTAAATGCACTGATGCATTCGGGGACGGTGTTTCGACCAAAGGGGATGAAAGGGGAATGGGCCTGTACCTTCTGAAAATGGCAGCCGAGGAGGCGTCCATCGGAAGTGATGAAACGGGAACACTCCTTTCGTTCAGGATGAAAAGGGAGAACATGGGTTCTTTAACGGAAGTCCTTCCCTTCATCTTCTCCTTTTCGGACAGGGGGGTGTCGGTCACCTTTTCCATAAGGCGCGGCAGTGAGGTTTTCACCCTTGATTCCAGGAGCCTCCGGGATGAGCTCGGAGAGCTTTCCAGGGTCGGGGCGATAGTTGAGATGAGAAAGAGATCCCGGGTGGCGGATGAATTATTAAAGGAGTCTTGAATGGCAAAGCTGTCATTGGAAGAATTGAGGAAGTTTCGCGATAGCGAGAGCTTAAGGCTGAGACGCCGCAGCATCCACGGCAGGAATGTGCATGTGGTTGTATGCATGGGAACCTGCGGAATTGCGGCAGGTGCCAAGATCGTGCTCAACACCATTGTGGATGAGCTTGAGGCAAAGGGCCTTGACAACGTCATCGTCACCCAGGCCGGGTGTGCGGGTGACTGCGCGGATGAACCCATCGTGGAGGTGCATACCCCCGAGCTCGGTTCAGTGGCATACGGAAAGGTGGATCAGAAGACCGCTAAGAGAATCGTTGATGAGCACATCATCGGCGGCAGCATCGTTGCTGACCACAGAATAGAACTGGAGGTCTGAAATGGGTTTTAAGAACTATATCTTCGTCTGCGGCGGTACGGCATGTGAGTCCTCCCGCTCCGATCAGATTTACAGAAACCTGGTGGAGGAAGCCAAGGCACAGGGCGTCGGTGATCAGGTACAGGTCATCAAGACCGGATGCTTCGGCTTCTGCGAGCAGGGCCCGATCGTGAAGATCCTCCCCGAGGACTCCTTCTACGTACAGGTGAAACCCGAGGATGCCAGGGAGCTCATTGCCGAGCATGTCATCAAGGGACGCGAGGTCACGCGCCTTTTGTACAACAAGACCCCGAAGAAGCCCCTCGAAGAGGTTGAGGATATCGGCTTCTACAAGAAGCAGCTGCGTGTCGTACTGCGCAACTGCGGCGTCATCGATCCTGAGAACATCGACGACTACATCGCCAATGACGGTTACGTCGCCCTGGAAAGGGCTCTCTTCGAGCTCACTCCCGAAC